>DUGA01000035.1:0-31704 GCA_013331615.1 Candidatus Woesearchaeota archaeon
CCTGTCATCGATTTATTGCTGATAACTGCAACTGCTCCATTTACTGCATTCACCCAAATGGTAAGCCATGCTCCTGTTGATGAAGTTAAACCTGCTGGGAAATCAGCTGCAGAATATCTGAATGTGATGTTTTGTCCTAATTGCGCAGGATTTGTTATGTTAACAGATATGTTGTTATGGTCTGTCTGGTTTATGATGCTGATTGTCGGTGCGCTTAGGTCAACGTATAATGTGGAGATTCCAGAGCCAGTGACTAGATGCAATGTGTCAGTTGAATTAACTATCACAGTAAAGTTTCCTGCTTGAGCAAGATTTATAAATGAATAGTTATAGTTTCCAAGGTAATCTGTCTTTGTATTTCGCATTTCTAAGCTTGTTGCTCCAGCATCTGTACCAATCAATAATGTTCCGTTGTATAATGTAGCAATAGAATTGTTTGCATTTGTTGCTAATGCTCTTATGTCGTAATCTACCAATAATGGAGAAGTTAGGTTGCTCCAGTTTGCGTTTTGCGTGTTTGTATTAATATTTATTTCGGAGACTGCGCCTGAACTATTATCTCCATTGCCAGTGCCGACGTATAAAGTATTGTTGTCTGCTGTCAAAGCAAATGCTGTTACATTGCTGCTTCTTCCAGCTAAAGCTGGCTGATATGTGCCATTTATCGAGTATCTGCTTTGGTAGATCAAGTCTAGGATTTCTTTTTGAGTAAAGCTTGTGTTGTAGATCCTTATCTCGTCGATGGTTGCGTTTAATGTATTACCGCCATTATAATGAGCTACCTGTACAGTACCAATATCAAAATTGTTTACTAAACCAGCGTAACCAGTGCCACAGCCATCTGTTTTCATCAATTGCCCATCCCTGTAATAAGTAACATTAATGTATTTAGCCGTGGGATTAAACTCAAGAACAATTGCATTATGCCTCCAGATATTGCCACCATATAAATTACCAGGATTAAAGTTTGTCTGACCCTGTGCAGCACCGCCTGTTCCGTTAAAGCATGTGAAATACCACTCAGTAACGCTTGCATGCTTATTTAACTGATAGTAGCCAAGTGAAGGCTTTATTGCAAATATATATTCAGCTGAGCCGCTAAACCCTGTAGGAAGTGACTTGTCCCAGAAAGTAAGAGTAATTGCCTGAGAAGTATTAAACATTGTTGTTTCAGCTGCACTAGGAGACCAAGTTATGCCATCTGTATCGCATGAATCTTCTTTTACCTTATATCCACCATGAATCTGCCCATTGATGCCAGATGCGCAAGTTGCATTGTATGAAGATAGATTTGCGCTGCTTGTAATAGAATTAGCTGAGCTGTTGTCAAGATGGAACAATGCAACCAGATTAGATTGCTTGAATGAGTTGTCATAATTGTAAGGATTGAATCTTGTTGAGTTTATCTTTAATGCGCCTATTGATGTGCCAACAAAAATATCTGTAGGAGTAGTTTCAAGCGCATTTATGTTTGAAATAGCTGTTGCATTCTTTGACCTGAACTTAAAGTAATAATCCTGTATCTCTTGCGGTGTCAATGCCCTGTCAAATATAGCTACTTCATCTATCGAGCCATTCCAATTAGCTAGACCACTTACGCCACCGCCAATAGTAAGCGCTTGATTCGCAATTTCTGGTGCAATCTGGAGTGAGGTATTTAATGTTGTTAATGATGAACTCCTATTACCATCTATATAGCCAAACATCTCGCCTGTATTAAAATTAATTGTCATAGCTACATGATGCCAATTGCCATCCATAACATATACACTCCCATAATTATCTTCAGCCAGGTTAGAGGTATTAACAGTATCTATAACACCTACTCGCAGACGAGAAGTAGAAGAACCTACATCTCTGTAACTAAGCTGGAAATACCTATCAACTCCTACATTCGTGCCAAATCTTGCTACAATAGCATAATATGAACCATCTGCAGGCGCAAAATCACTCTTGACCCATGCCATAGCAGACATCTCTTTTGCGCCGCTTCCATAACCAACTGCATTGACGGCTTGTAAATAATCATTTGTGCCATTTACGAATAATGAGCCATTTCCAAATCTGTATGGAGTAGATTTATAAAATACTTCATCACCAGATATTGTAAGATTTCTATGCGGATTGCCAGTAAAATCATCTCCATTGCCAAGATGCCATAATCCAGTCATGTTAGACATTAGGGCATATTCTTCATTGTCAAATATTGAAGTTAAGTTAGTGCTTCTCAATAAGTGTGTTGTGTTGCTGAATACAAATTGACCACCGGAACTTGATTTGTCAAACTTGACTGCTTTAACAATAGCTGTGTCTGTGCTGTTTACAATTCTATTGCTTGTAAAGTTCCAAACTCTCACACCTGAATCTGTGGCGATTGCACAATAATCCAAGCCAGAGAAAGCAATACAATCAATGTCATTTACGCTAGTTACGTTTATTGTGTGGCTTTTATTAAATCCTAATGTAGCGTTGTTATTGAATGCCCAGATTCCTGATGCATTTCCAAGATAAACAATGTTGTTCAATACAAATACAGATTTGAAGTTGCCTGTGAGGTTTAGCTTGGCAGAGTTGTTGTTAATATATAGGATCTGCAAGCCGCCATTGGTTGCAAGGTAGTAATTATTATTATCTACAAACACATCATTGACTGTGTTGTTGCTTAATTTTCCGTTAGTTGTTGTGTAGTTGTTCTGGTCAAGCTGATAATTGCCAACTGGCTGGAAATTGCCTTGAGTTAATTTTGTTCCGTTGATGTAAATTCCGATAATCTCATTTGTCACATTTGTCTCGCTCATATTCAATCTTCCAAATATTTCCGTTCGGATAGATTGTAGAGTGACATTTTTGGTAAAGAATATTGTCGGATTGAATGAGCCATTAACACTAAAGTTATAATTGAATGAATTAAAGTTGCCAGCTGTATCATTTGCGTAGATAGTGTAGTTGTATTGTCTTGTTGCAACAAAACTTCCATTTATGTAGATCTGAGTTGTGTATAAGTCACCTGCAACTGCCAAACTTTTGTTTGTGATTATGTAATTTCCATTTATTGCATCTGCCCAAACTGCAACCCAGACTTTACTTACTTCTGTGTCGCTGATGTTGTAATAGAATGAAATGTTTTGCCCAATGTATATTGGGTGAGTTGAATTTACTGGTATGTTGGTAGGATTTGTCTGGTTAATTATTGTGATGTTAGGATTAACTCTTATCCAACTGAATGAAGATGCGCCTTCTGATGTTCCGATAACTAAGTAATTATCGCCTTGATTCCTGTCAGCAAAACTGGATGTTCCATAAATTGCCAATGAGGTAACGTTGTTGCTGATGATGTTTCTTGAGCTAGTTGTATTCCAGTAAGCTGTCTGCGAATTTGAAGTTGTGTTAACTTCTGTAACTGCGCCAGTGTTTGAATTAGTTGGACCAATCGTGCCAACATACAATGTCTCATTATTTGATGAAATAGCTAATGAACTTACATTGTTTGATGAGCCTGCTAAAATATTTTGATAAGTGCCGTCATACGCATATCTGCTTTGATACATCACATCGCGAATTTCTGGTTGTGTTAAACTAGTGTTGTATATTCTTACTTCGTCAATTGTGCCGTTAAGGCCATTTGGAATATTAAAGCTGCTGCCATCACGCAGATAAAATCCTACATATCTTGCAATAGTTGAGTGGAAATAATCTCCGTCTCTATACCACGTTACGTTTATATGTGTCAAATTCCAGTTAAATGTCCATGCATTATGGTGCCAGCTAAAACCATAAGAAGAGGTCTTAGATGGCTCTACACCTTCTAGCTGACTATTGAGTGTTAAATAAAATGCATTAGCTACATTCCAATGTACATAAGCTCTTAAATAATCTGAGCCTTGCAAATTTATCCTAAAGAATTCATCATTTGAACTGCCACTTTGTGCAGAATGATTTAAGTAATCCCACATAGTCAATGTTAATGTACCTGTAGTATTCATGTGAGTAGCTAAGCCAGTAGGCTGAGTCCATGTAGGACCATCATTATAATCAACGCCACAGCCTGTTCCGACAATCCCAGATTCATTGTTGCAGATTTCACTGCTTAAGCTATTTATTCCAGGAATTGAATTCTTTGTTGAGCCATTGCTAAAGTGCCATAACGCAACCAAATTGCTTTGCTTAAAATTATTATTAAAATTATATGGGTTAAATGTGGTTGAGTTTATTTTTAGCAAGCCGTCTTTGATTCCTGCGTAAATATTATTAGCATCTGACTCTAAAGCGTTTATATTTGATAATGAAGTTGTATTTGTAAGATTATAATACCATGCTTTTTGAGTGTTATATATGTTGCTTATCTCAGATGTTGATAAACTTCTGTTCCAGATAGCAATTTCATCCATTGATATGTTTAAGAATGTACTAGAAGCTGATCTTCTATTGATCCATACTCGAGCATTAGTTGTTATTCCAATGCTTCCTGCTTCTGCATCTGTGTTATTTAATGTGCCATCAACCCAAATTGATGTATGTGTTCCATTCCATACGCCTACAAGATGATGCCATACTTCGTTTGATAAAGCCGTTGAACCTAATGATGTTGATGTTCGTGAACCATTATAGATGTTAAATTCTGGTCTGCCTATGTTTAGTGTCAATGCAAAAGGCGAATCTGCAACACCATTCCAGTCAGAACTTACAATATAATTAGTGCCAGTGGTAGCTGCTGTTGGTCTTACCCATGCCATGACACTGAGTTCTGTTTTGCCTGTAAAGTTTATAGAATTTATATTAGCTGTGGATACTGTTTGGAGCCATCTAGTTGTTCCAGCAGTATTAGGTATAAATGTATATGAGCCACGTATAACGCTAGAAGTTGAATTAGGGGTTGAATTAGCAGCATCTGCATCATTCCCAGTATAGCTAAAATCTTTTACAAACGATTGATTCTCAAGATAAGCTGTATCATTATTTAGGTGATATAACAATACATTGCCTGTCATGTTAAACCAGCTATTACTTGTTTTATTATCAGGCAGTTCTTTGGCAAATTTAGCATTATTTTCAAGGTCAATGCCTCTTAACAGATGTGTTGTATTTGCTAATACCATGTCAGGATTAGGTGTTATCTTAACTACATTCATACTGCCACCATCTAAATTATTGATTACTGTGTTATCACTAATATTGATTAAGCTAGAGCCTTTATTAGTTGCTAATAGACAATAATCATTACTGGATATAGTTTTACAGTTTATGTCTTTTAAGTTAGAGTCTCCTGCTTGGCTTGTAGGGCTTAGGATTGTTGTAAAGCTTCTGTTAAAAGTCAAGGTATTATCATTATTAAACACATATAATCCTGATGTATTTCCTAAATAAACTAGATTATTCAACGCAAACACAGACTTGAATGTGCCAGAAATATTTAGACGCGCAGAGTTGTTCTTTGTAAAGAAGATCTGCAAGCCGCCATTGGTTGCAATGTATGAGTAATTTGCATCTACAAATACATCATTAACTGTGTTGTTGTTCAATGTGCCTAATGCTAAGCTGTAATTTGTCCAGACAATGAATAACTGAGGAGATAAGTGTGGAGTAAACCATTCTAACCTATCAATCAAGCTGTTGTTGTTTGTGTCTAGCTTTGTGATGTTTGCAAATAATTGCCGTTTGCTCTCATTATTATCCTCTATCCAAAACACTACAATACTATCTTCTTTATCTAAAGGCGTTTCTGTTATTGTCGTATAAGTAAAGACATTCTCGTAATGGAAGTCTGAGTTTATTGAGATGTGCTTTTCAGTCTCTGAAATCTGCTGTTCGGTTGCAGCTGGAGCAGTTGTCTCATAGAGTATTTCAAGCGCTTCATTTTTAGAAGTTGACTCATTGATCGTAATTGTCTTATTATCATCTGCGCTAAATGCCTGCGAACTAAATCTTACTCTTGGGATTATGACCTTGTCTTCTCTGATTGGCGATATGATAATAGTGCTATCAGTTATGTTATCTGTGTTATTACTATCCCTGTTATTATTCTCAATAACTTTCCTGACTTCGCTGATTGTTGCTAACTGAGGAATCTCTACATCTATAGTTGTCTTGTTTTCTGTTGAGGAGATACGCTTGATCCATCTGACAGGCTTATTTATCTCTGCAGATAGTTGTTGTGTGGTTATTGTAGTGAGATTAGTTGAGTTTGCAGAAATTAAAATAGTCTCATTTAAGGTATCGTCAGTAATATTTGTTGCATTAAGAAGAATTGTTTCATTTGTAAGGTTTATAATTGTCTCATCTGTAATATTGGATGTTAGGTTAGTCTCTTCAGGCAATACTACAACTTCTTCAACCAATGTAGTATAGTCTAATCTTGTCAGATAGATGCTTGTGTTATTGAGTGTAATTTCTAATGTGAAATCAGTTGAATTAATAGAAAGATTACTGCATGTTTCTGCGCAGATATAGTTGAATGGCAGGCTATCAATGGATGTTGCATTAGTTTCGTTATTTTCTGTCCTTAATAGAGTTGAATCTAATAGGATGTAATTGTTTGAGTCAGTGTAATTTGTCAGATTATTATAATCAGTTAGATTATTACCAATAGCCAGATCACTATTTTGATTAATCAATCTGATAATTGCAGTGCCATTTCCGATTATGCTGCCTGATAATTTAAAAGAGGTTGGAGTGCTATTTAGCGCAATTGCATAATTTGTACTATTATCAAATATCTGGAATATGTCTGCATGATAAGTCTGTTCGTAGATTGCAAATCCTGTATAGGTTGGCTCAAAGAATACAACTATGCCAAGGAATGCAAGCAGCAAAGCTAATGACACAAGATAAGTGACATGATTAGGAGCATGAGGAAGATGCCTATCAGCTGGATGATGTATCTTAGCGATCTCTATCTCTAGCTTATGCTTCTTGAGGATGTCATCATGATAGTTTATCTGATGGAATAATTCGACCTTATTTGAGTTATGATAAGATAATTGCCTAACTAATTCTTTCTTATTGGATTTGCAGATAGCTATCTCTTGCTTTAACTTCCTTATCTTGTTTCTCGCTTCGTGTCTAGTTATATTATTGGTCATGTTTTAAGAGGGTGTTTTTTTGCTGTTTCTGGCTTTTGCGCATTCTTTTCTGTGAATTTTTTCTTAACCCTGTTATAAATCGTCCAGATGTTCCTTTGGTCGCGATAGAGCAAAATTGAAATTGCTTTGTAGCTCAAAGAGTATGCATCCTTGAGATAGAGAATAATTGACTCGAGAATCGTAAGCTCAGAATTTTGGAAAATGGAGACTGGAAGAAGATATTCTGTGTCTGCAATGATAAGCTGAGAAGGCTTTTTCTTTTTTGCATTGTTATAAGTTGACCAGATTGTCCTGCTATCACGCGAAAGCAGCCTTGCGATCTCTGAAAACTTGAGATGCAGATTCTCCTTAAGGTATTTGCAGATGCTTTCAAAGGAACTTAGCTCTTTGTTGAAGATACTAGAAGGAATTGTAATTTCGTGCGCTGTGGCTTTTGCACGCAGCTGGTTGATGACAGTTGCAGAATTAATATTATATTTTGTGTTAAGCTCAGATGCTGCAAGATTGAGGATCTCCAGCAAATTTGTTATCTTGCGCTGCTCCAATAATTTTTTGTCTGCTGAATTTTGTGTGTTAGCTTCCTTGCCCAGATCATCTAATGCAAGCTTTAGTATCTTGAAAGATGCTGCCTCTTTTACTGCATCATTGCTGGCAAGCAAGCTACTGAAATCTGCAGATTTTTCTCTAGAACGCCTCTTTTTGCTGTCCATTAGTGCCTATAAATACCTAATAAGTATGTAATGATATATAAATATTATGTATTATGTATGTAGAAGACTTAATTTAGATGTATTTAATCAATATTAATTGAATTAATAAGTTAGATATCTTAATTAGTATGTATAGATTACTGAATTAGGATGTAGTTGAGAGTATGGCAGTATAGGGATGTGTAAACTAATAGAGAAAGTGATGTTTAGAAATTTTGGTGAGGTTTCCTATAACAATAATCTGAATAAACTCCACAAACTGTTTAATCCATTTATTTTAGAAACACTAATCCGGCTAATTAAGTTGTGTGCACATTACCAATACATTTTGCAAGGTCTGTGATGATTAACAATATTTTTTGTTGTGCCCTATCAATTTTGAATTTTACATTTACAGGATTAATATCAGTATCACATACTTTAGTTTCAGCCATTAGATAGTCATTGACTCTATCATAAAACATCGGGCTAAAACATCGTGCAACAGCTTTTTGTTGCTCATCATGAGCTTGATAAGGCCAACATAATGATAATCCTTCTATGAAAGGAGAAAGTGTATAAACACGCCTAAGGTCCGCACCATGCATCTTAAAAAGTTTTTCGCCAACTTCAGTGATGGGATTTGCACGAACCTCTACCTTATAAGCTATGCCTTCAAATTCTATATCTTCCGTAAATGGATTTTTGGTTAAGGATGATGCAACAGCACCCATACATTGTGCATAAGCCAATATTTTCTCGAATGAATTGTTATTATTGTAAACATGTATTGCGGTATCACCATTCCTGAAGACTACTGAATCCTGACCAGAGTATGCATCCTTAGCAACAGTAGGTCCATCTAAATCAAAGCATCTAGCTTCCAATGACTGTTTTTTAAATGGTATTACTCTCATTTAACGAAAAAAATCATTGTTATTTATAAAATTATCACTTCTCAGAAGTTAAATTTAGTTCTTGGATAATTAAAATTTTTAAGGTATCGAGCTATATTTAGTCTTGATCAAAAGCCATTCTGTAAACAAGATAAGTATTGCAAGGAACATAAGATGCGCAGAGATCTCTTTTGTCAATAATCTAGAACGGAATTTTGTCAGCTCTACATATGCAGTGTCAAGCTCATCTTTAGTAGTTGCGCGAAAGTACCTTCCATCTGTTTCATCTGCCATCTTTTTTAATGATTCTTCATCTATCTGCAATGTTACGTTTACATCTGTAAATAAGCCACCTGTTGAAGTAGCAACTGCAATAGGATAGATCTTAATCTCCTGCTCTTTTGCATATTCTATTGCATTTTCAATTGCTGTACCTATATTGCCTTGGCCATCTGTCAGCAAAATAATTGCTTTGTCTTTGCTGTCCTTGTCAAATGTGTTTGATGCTGTTATTAGAACTTCTCCAATGTTTGAGCCACCAATATTCTTTATGTCCAACTTAACTATTGCATTCTTTAATTCTTCTGTGCTAATTGTTGGACGAAGCTCGACTGTGCTTGTACCTGCAAATGAAACAATACCTATTTTTGTTTTGCCATCTAACCTATTGATTATTGAAAGGGTTGTGTCTTTTGCTGCTTCCAACCGGTTTGGCTTTAAGTCAGTAGCAAGCATGGAGACAGAAGTATCAAGCGCAATGATATAATCAAAGCCAGGCACTGTTGCGTTGTAAGTCACTTTTGTGCCAGATGCTGCCAAGATTATCAATGCGAGCATGATGATGCGCAATATCAGGACACCAATATTGTTTGTCCTCAATTTTGTATGAGTGACTCTTGCAAGAGCCTCAAAGTTTGCAAATCTTATTGCTCTTTTTTCAGTGAAGCGCAACGCGATAAAATGACCAAGAACAAGAAAAGGTATGCCTAGAAAAAACCATAGCATGCCTGGATTTGAAAATGAGATTTGCATTTTGTTTTTTTATAGTTATATGCTGATTATTATTTTATTATATTTGTTTAGATTAGGTGATAATCTATACAGTTTAGCCTTCTCTTCTTCTAAAAAATGAGATAACTGGATTAATAAATGGCTCATCTGTAGTCAGTGTAAGAAAATCAACATTCATCTTTTGAAATTTTTCTTTAATCTCTGCTTCTTCCTGCCTTACAACTCGCTCATAATCTACCTTGACTTTCTCTGGCTGGATCAATAATTGTCGTCCTGTGTATGGATTTTCCAATACTACCTGACCAACGCCTGTTGGCATAATCTTGTCATTTGGATCTCGGATCATGATTGCAACCGTATCGTATTTTGCTGCTGCTATCTTAACAGTCTGTTCCCAGCCAGGTTTTAAGCCGATAAAATCTGATACAATAATCAGAACATCGTTCTGCTTCAGGAATGCTAAAGTGAGGCGAATAGCTTCGCCTAAATCATATTTGCCGCCGTAGTTGTTTATATCGACTAATGCTCGCGATAATTTATAGAATGCGTCTTTGCCTGAGCTTGGAACCTGCTTTGCAACAATTCCATCGCTAAATAATGCAAATCCTGCAATGTCTCCAGCTGCTAAAATTGTATAATATAAAGAAGCAGCCAAATGAGCTGCATATTCCATCTTAAGAAATTTTGTTGTGCCACTGATCATTGTAGCGCTGACATCAATCAAGAAAAAAACATGCATATTACGCTCTTCGACAAATTCCTTGATCAGTAATTCATTTGCGCGCTTGCTTGCTTTCCAGTCAATCAATGCTGCATCATCAAGAGATGCATTATACTGCCTGTACTGGGAAAATTCTATGCCTTTACCTTTGAACTTACTCTTATACCTTCCGACAGTCTTATTTGAAACAAGATGCTTAGCTATAATGTTAAGACGTTTTATATCTTGAGTCAAATCAATGCTTAATTTCCCAGCCATAAACTTTAGCTGCGCTAAAGTTTAATCTCACATAAGGGCTATACCCTTATCAACCCATAGTCAGTTTCGCTATGCTCAACTGCCAATCAGGTTAGATTAAATTTTGCGAGCTCCCTCCTTTTTAATTGTCATGGAACTTTTACTTTTGAGAGAATTTCGGTGATAATATCATCTGTCTTTATGTTTTCTGCTTGACCTTCATAATTTACTATAAATCTGTGACGCAGAACTTCTTTTGCAATCTTCTTTACATGCTGGGGAGTTACAAATGCTTTTCCCTCGATAACAGCTTCTGCTTTTGCTGCAATAAACAAGCCGATAGATGCTCTTGGAGAGCCGCCAAACTCGATATATTTTCCAAGCTTGATGCCGTAGTCCTTTGGATTTCTTGTTGCATCAATGATCTCAACAATGTATTTCTTGACTTCTTCACTCACATAGACTTTCTTGACAAATTCCTGCATCTTTAATATCTTTTTTGCATCAATCATCGGCTTTAACTGATAATCATCAAATTGGCTGGTAGTCATGTTTGTACTGAGAATTAATTGCTCTTCTTCCTTGTTAGGATAGCCAACAATTATCTTAAATAAAAATCTATCAACCTGAGCTTCTGGCAATGGATATGNNTGCATTGCTTCAAGTAAAGCAGACTGTGTCTTAGGAGGAGCTCTGTTTATTTCATCTGCAATAACAAAGTTAGCAAATATTGGACCTTTTTCTACCTGAAAGCCTAATTTCTCATGGTATGTTGTGATGCCAACAATATCTGTAGGCAATAAGTCAACTGTAAATTGAATTCTGCCGACTTGGCAGCCTGTGACTGCACCTAATGTCCTGATGATTAATGTCTTAGCGACTCCTGGAACTCCCTCAACAAGAACATGGCCATTAGCTAATAATGCGCGGAAGAGGCCATCAATAATATCTATTTGCCCAATAACTATCTTAGACATCTCTTGCTTAGTCTTTTCAATGTCTTTCTTTATCTCATTCAGCTCTTTCTGGACTTTTTGGGCTTCCATTGTTGATATGAATAATTAATCTTTAATACGTTATTTTTTATTAGCTTGAGTTAAGCAATGATTTAAGTAATCGCCTGTATTATTTAAGAATTATCATAATTCAACCGAAGTATATAAATTTGATATACTACTTGAAGGTACTCTTAGGTATAAAACTTTAGACTCAGAAGAGATGAGAGAATTGAGAAGATATTTGAAGAAAGTTACGCGCTTTTGCGCAATTCCTCTACCCTGTCTCTCTCTTTATTCAACGCCTTTACATTTAATTGAGTCTGACCAGGTCCAAATTCCTGCAGAAATTCTCCACGATGATAAAATAATATGGCACTATTAGTACCTACAAATGCGCGATATTCTCTCCTACCATTATTCTCTGCTTTGACGATAGTTGCATTGTTGATATAGACGAATGTCTCGCCTTTTTTTCTTAGCTCAGGAACAACTATACGATTGAGCGCATCCTTTGGAGGAAGATCGGTACAGTCGCTATCAGGCAAATAAGTTTCACCATGAACCACTACAGTTATCTTATTAAATAATCCAAGCCCATTTCCAAACGGAATAAACACACAGTCATCTACAACCATCTTGCCCCTCTTATTTGTACTACATGATCCTCTACACAGAAGGTCCATGTTATCAAGAGCCATGTCACATCCCATGCTATAGCCCTGCCATGTAACTTTATTATCAATAACAATACTACGTAGCCATTCCACTCCACCAAGGTTGCCAAGATTACGCTTTGCATAATCAGGCCTNNTTTATGATCTCTTCAATGCTATTACACAAAGCAGCGTACATGCCAAGGCTTAGTCCTTTATCCAACTTATCATCATATTTTTTAAGCTCGTGCACAAGCTCATTACGTCGTGTTATCTTTGCTCTTACATCTTCAGGCGTCATGTCCTTATGCCTTACTTTTCGCGCAAGAAGCTGCTCATCTGACTCTGTGGCATTCAAAATATCATCTAAGGACTGCTCAAGAAATTCATCCCTTTCTTGCCTTACAGGCTCCTCAGTCAGAGGATTGTTCTCATCTATGGCTCTAAGAGAAAGTGCCATAGAAATGTTAATGTACTCATCAAGAATATGCCTAAGTTTCTCAAAATCACCAAAACTGTCAAATTTATCAACTAGAGTTAATCCTCTGTCTATATATGCTTTGCATTTTCTTGCACTTGGAGGAGTTCCGACAATTATAGGCTTTACTGAATCATACCCTATACCCTGAGCATGGATTACATATTTAAGAGAATAAGATAACTGCGAGATTGTTGGACCGCCAAGAGCCATAAATACCCTGCTGCCATTCCCTGATTCTTGCTGCTCTCTTTGTTCATGAAGCTTCTTTGCAAATTCCTGCGCAGGGCTTTCATCGCTGATAGGATCATGGCCGCTCTCCAAGAAGGTCACTTGCGTATCTTTTAAGCTGCAAAATGCCAGAAACTCTTCCTCATTCATCTTAGCTAAGAATGATGTTTTATTTAAATTATTTATGACAAAAAAAGAGGATTTATGACAAATTTATTGAGCCATCAGATTTGCCTATCTGTTATCATGATGCCTTGCTTCAATCCAGCGGACTGTGCCAGAACCTGCGCGCATGACGACAGAATGGGTAACTGCTCCGTTGCTGGTAAATCTTACTCCTCTTAATAATGGGCCATCGCTAACTCCAGTTGCTGCAAACATTACATTATTGCCTTTTGCCAGATCATTAAGATGAAATACTTTATCCAGATCTTTTATTCCCATCGCATAAGCTTGCTGCTTGTATTTTTCTTCATGCGGCTTTAAGACAGCCTGCATATCTCCTCCTAAGCATTTTAATGCAGCAGCTGTGATAACTGCTTCTGGCGCTCCGCCAATCCCTAACATCACATCAATGCCAGAATCCTCTACACAAGGAGCAATACCTGCAGAAACTGTGCCGTGTTCTATTAATCGAATCCTTGCGCCTACTGCCCTAATCTGTTTTATCACTTCCATGTGCCTTGGGCGATCAAGAATCATAACTGTAACATCCTTGATGTCTTTATCTAATGCAGATGCAATATTTTTTAGGTTTTCTTTTAAGCTTGCGTTGATATCAATTGAGCCAGCAGCTTTTTTGCCAACAGAGATCTGGTCCATGTAAGTGCCAGGAGCTTTTAATAATGAACCACGCTCGCCTGCTGCCAATACAGAAATCGCATTTGGCTTACCATTTGCGAGATTAGCAGTGCATTCTAGAGGATCAATCGCAATGTCTATCTTTGGACCTTTGCCTGTGCCTATTTTTTCTCCAATATAGAGCATAGGGGCTTCGTCTTTCTCTCCCTCCCCTATTACAACTAGACCGTCAAAATCAATATAGTTGAATCTTTTGCGCATTGCATCAACTGCTGCTTTATCTGCTGCATTCTTATCTCCCTTGCCCATCCAATGAGCGCAGCTAATTGCAGCTGCTTCTGTGACTCTTACGAATTCTAGCGCTAGGTTTCTGTCCATATTGAATCAAGTATCAGAAATTATATTGTGTTTAAATAGTTTTTTGAAATATTTTTGTTATTTATTGCTTATCCCATGCAATATTAAATAGGCAATACCTGTTGCAGCTATACTTGTTGCGATACCTATAGGGATTCCAACTGTAAGCCATGGCGCAACTGAGCCTCGCCTGTATCTTTTTAATGAAGTTTCTGATGAATGCAATGTTCCCCATACAAATCTTGCATCATCTACAAGATTTATGCCAGTATCGAGAATCTTAGAATGATAGCTTTCTAAAAATTTTTTAAGCTTATGATAACGTGTTTTGTAAATTTCCTCATCATATAAAATTTGTCGCCTGCCTTCTTTAGGCGTAAATCCAACTTCTAAGATAGTTGCTTTTGTCTCTTCTATACCAATATTTCCTTCCTGTAATTGTAATTTTTCATTACCAATCTCTCTTCTATAAGTATGGTCTAAATATACACCAACTAAGCCTTTACCATTTTCTTTTAGAAGATAGTCAATAGTAATCTCTCTTCTTTCTTTGCTATTTTCTATAAGAAATCTTATGTCATATTTGTCTCCTTCACTATATCCAACACCTGCAAAACTTGGACCTTGTAATTGAGCATGTTTTGTAAAATTTGCCAAAAGCAATTGGCTATGTCCTGTAGTAATGACTTTAGAGATTAATCTAGAAACAACATCTTCAATAGTATCTTCGCTTTTAACTGCCACGAATGTCATAATATATTTAGCTAAGCAGCTCATTTATAAAACTTATGTTTTTTACCACCAGCTAGTCATTATCTTTATGGTAGAAAATTATTTAAACTGCATTAAAGATTTCTTATTTAATAATGAAAATAGATAATAAAATTAATAAAAACAGTATATTCTTTGATGTAGATACGCAGCATGATTATCTGTCTGAAGCTAGCAATAAAGTAATCAAGAATTCTTCTCAAATAAAAAAGAATCTTGCAAAATTAACGCAGTATGCAATTGAGAATGATATCAAAATTCTTGGAAGCGTTGATGTGAATAGCAATACAGATAATAATAAATTTAACATAAATGAGACTGATATAATAACTTCAAGAAATAAAATATCAGAAACATTTGTTCAAGGAACTATTTTTGTGCCGAATAGAAAGGTAAGTGAGGAGATAATTAGTAAAGCAATTAAATCAGGTTATCCTGTTCTTGTTGAAAAGCAGGCATATAGCTGCTTTCAGAATCAAAATACTGAGATTATTGTTAATAAGATAATTGAGAATAATATTAGTCAAGCTATCGTCTACGGCGTTGCAACAGAGTATTGTGTTAAAGAAGCTGTTCTTGGATTGTTAAGCAGAGGAATTAAAGTTTATGTGGTTAAAGATGCTATCGGTGCAATAAATGAAAGCGCAGGCATTGTTGCATTAAAAGAGATGAAAGAAGCAGGTGCAACCTTAGTAAAAAGCAAAGATGTTTTAATACACAAAGAAATAATAAGGTAATATAAATTTTTATTCTTACAGTATCTGCATAGTAAATATTTTATTTCTTACAGCCAGTCTCCAATCTTAAACAAGACAAATGCCAGTGCAGCTATCGCTAATATTATACCAGTAACAATTACAAAGCCATGCTGAGAGCCTGAAAATGGGATATGCTGGAAATTCATCCCAAATATTCCTGAAATCGCAGCAGGAATCATGAAAATCAATGTAATTGCAGTCAATCTTTTGATCAGATTGTTAAGCTTGCTTGTTGAGATGATTGCCTGTAGATTAAAAAGATTAGCAATGACATCTCTCTGGATCTTTTCTGTGTCAAGAACTTGCAAAGCATTGTAGTAAAGATCATTAAACTGCTCCCTGTTCTTGTCTGAAAGAAATTTGAAATATGCTTTTCTTAAGGTATTTAAAACTTCAATATTCGAAATCAGAGCTTGGTTGAAGATTGTCAAGGTGACGCTTTTCTCATATATCTTCTCTACATTTTCCTTTGAAAGCGAAAATCCTTTTGACTGGAATAAATCAATGCTATCAGATATCTTATCGATGTTTAATAAAAACTCATCATTTATCTTATCAATTATATGATACAAGAAATAGCATGAATTAAATTTGAACAGATAACGGCTTTTTCTTGCATTCACCAGATCTTCAATCTTGTTCAATGATGAGATACGCTCTTTTTCAACTGTAACAATCAGATTTTTGTTTATAAAAATATTGACAGGAACTGTCCTTACATCACCATCGTCTGTAATTGGAGAACGAAATATTATTTGAAGATAACGAGAAACATGCAGTCTTGGCCTTTCATCCTGCTCAAGAAATTCCTTAAATTCTTCGATTGGGGCATTCGTAAGCTCGGATAATAAATTTACTTCTGCTTCGTCAGGCAAGATAGCACGGACCCAGACAGTCTTGTGGCCTTGCCTTATCTCATCAATCTCTATCTTCTTTACATCATCCTCAACCAATGTAAATGCATAAATTGACATGGTACTCACATTCAACAGATTATTTATAATTATAAATATATGTAAATTAATAAATAGTGTTAAGAAGCTGCAATGTTATATAAAGGTTGTTCTAGATAAATTTAATTTATTCTTCAGATTTATATCTAGGCTCTACTAAAATGGAATTGGCATCTCTAATTTTAGAATATTGGCCAGCAAATTCTGCAATGTGATGTAATTTAAGGGAATTAACTCTAGCAGCTATATCATCTGGCAAATGATTTATTATTAATAAATCATCATCAAATAAATAAGAAAGGATTGCAATCCCTTCTCTAATTCTTAACATATCGATACTTGGCTGAGACTGATTTTCCTGCTGGGTATAATCGCAGATGCTGACATGCATCTTACCTTCTCTTGAATCATAGAATATATCTAAAGTATAACTACTGCCAGAATCTTCTACATATCCGGTAATATTAAAATTATCAACTTTTAATGTGCCTTGCTCTCTTTTTGTTAGATGCTGTAAAAGCGCATTATAGAATCTCCTATCAGCTTTGCATTTATCATAAAAATCAATTATCTTTAATACTTTAAAGTCTGATCGAGATGTTACTTCATCAGTTATAGGAATAAGTGAATCATCTGTTTCTTCTTCCTCATCTGAATCATCATCGCCTTTTTGGATGTACTTTTTGTTATAGGCATAATATGTCCCTTCAAATCCTTCCAAACTGCCATGGTTAGATGCATTCAATTCACATTCAATAGCCCCAAGTTTTGTTAATTTATTCATCATAGTTAAAATAAATGCAAGATACGCATAATTCAATACAGGAACTCTTGCTGAGAAAATAGTCTTAGAGCCTAGGTATGCGCTTCTGGCTTCAGAGCCTTTGGTCCCTAATAATGAAGTAATTTCTATATTATCTTTTGGATCAATAGATGTCTGTCTTGGCTTAATTGATAATCCACCAAAAACTTCCCTGAATCTTTCGCCATCAATATAATTCTGCAGCCATTCATCGCATAATTCCCTATCTTCAGGTGATGTTGCTTGTGCAGAAGCTGCTCTTGCATATTTTAGCCCTTGCACAACATCCTCTTGCCTAAAATATACATTTGCAAGAATCAGATTTGCTTTTAATGCAGAAAAACCTGCTTCAGTTGCAATCCTTAATGCCTTGAATGCATGTTTTTCTGCTCTTTCATGGAAATCCCGCTGAAGATCTATTTCTGCTAAAGTGAGCCTTAGAGAATATTGAGTTTCTGAATCAGATGCAAGCGCCAGTCCCCTTTTAAGATAAACGCTAAATTTATGCAGCAAGGAATCTTCAATACCTATGCCTACATCTAAATATCTATGATATGCATCAGCAAACGCCTTGTATAATCCAAGATTGTTTCCATTATATTTGAGACCATCTTCTAATATTTCAAATGCCTTATCTGGCTCTTCCTGCTTAAACAATAATCTTGCAAGATCAACCCTTGCTTCTAATCCATCTGGCTTTGAAAATAAAGCCAAGAAATACATGTTTCTTGGACTTGAAGAATGGTTTACATCATGATCTACGAACAAGCCTTCTTCCTCATAATGTTTTGCAGTTAGATAAGCTATCCAGTAGTCTCTATCACTTATCCATTCATCTGCGCATTTAACTATCTTCAATGCAGCCATAAATCTCTGATTATGGATCAATGAATTAATTCTTGTTGCCAGATTTGTTGCCATAAAACTTGAGCGAGAACAGGTTTTTATAAAGGTTATGACCAAAATAAGGTTGTGGTAAAGAACAGCAAAAAACAACAAACTTTTAAAATAATCATCTCTTTTTATTGCCTGATGGTGTAATGATGACAGATACTCAACAGACAACTCAGACTACAACAATGAATTCTAATAATGCTGCTCAAAATACTGATACCACTCAAGATTCTAATGAAGATCTTGGTGCGACAAACAAACCTCCATTTAAGAGAGAGATTTTTGCAATAGCAGGAGTCTCGCCTGAAGTTCTTGCTGTAGGCATGGCTAAGTACAGCAGAAGCGCATTAAGCATAAAAGAGACAATAAGTGAGCTTACTGAGGAGAAATCAGCAGAATTCCATGAGAAATGGGTCATTGGCTATGGAGATGCTTCTGTTGCAGACATGGCACAAGTGCAAATAGCTTGCGAGAATGTCTCTATCCTAGCAAGCAAAGTGATTGAGGATAATCGTCTTGGAAGTTTTCAGGAAAAATCAACTCGTTATCAAAAGTTTGATAGAGGGAGATTCTATAAGCCAGCAAAGATAATGGATAGTGGACTTGGACAATTGTATGAAGAGCATTGCAATTATTTATTTGACCAGTATATTGTAATCCTAGACAAGATGACTGCTTACTTTATGCAGAAATTTCCTAAGCCAGTAGAAATGAAGGAGAATATATATTTATCAAAAGTAAAGGCAAGAGCATTAGATGTTGCAAGGTATGTATTGCCTGCTTCTACATTAACAAATTTAGGCTTTTCTATCAATGCACGCAGTCTGCGTCATGCGATAAGCAAGATGTTAGGACATCATCTGGATGAAGTTAAAGATATCGGCTTGGAAGTAAAGAATGCAGCTTTAAATGTTGCGTATAATCCTCAGCAGGCAAAGATAACTAATTTCTTAAATGAGATGAGAGCAAGCAGTAATCCTGAACTACAAGCAAAAGCAGATGAGATATCAAAGCTGCTTTCATTACAAGTTAAAGGCGCTCCGACTTTAATAAAACATACTGACCCAAAAGAGTATCTGCAAAAGATAAAACTGCTTTCAAAGGAATATACAGAAAGCATAGTAAGGTTCAATGATATGGATGCTGAGAAAGAGATAAATGATGCAGGCAAAGTCTATGGTGTTGATTTTATAGATTCTGAAAAATTGAGCTATGAGGATGAATTGATCGCAACAATTCTTTATGAAAAATCTCGCTATTCATTCAGGCAGATATTAGATGTTGTAAGGTCATTGCCTGCTGAGAAAAAACAAGAAATAATTACTTCAGCAGGAAATTTAAGAGGGCAGTTTGACTGGTTTTCAAGGAATTATGAGATACCAGGAGGATTGATATTTGACACATTCATGGATTATGGATGCTTTAGAGACATACAAAGGCACAGGTTATGCACGCAGATAAACCAGGAATTGTCTATTGACCATGGATACTATATTCCTAAAGAGATTGTTGAAGCAGGAGCTCAGGAAATTTTGCATGAGACAATGAAAAGAAATATGGAAGTTTACAATAAGATTGCACAAGAATTTCCAGCAGAAGCACAATATGTCATTGCACTTGGATTCAAAAAAAGAACTTTGTTCAAGATGAACTTAAGGGAATTAAACCATATCATTGAGCTTCGCAGCAAGCCAGGCGGACATATTGCATACAGATGGCTAGCTTATGATATGTATGAGCAGGTAAAACAGAAATATCCTTTGCTGATGCAGCATTCCAGAGTTATGCTTCCGGATTTTGAAAGAGATTTCTTCTTGCGATGAGAAATAAATAAAGATTAGAATTTGTTATGCTGCTAAATCTAAATTATTTCCGATTTTTTCTTTTACTTTATTCTGCGTAACGAATTTTTTAATCTCATTAATGCAAGATTCCATATGATGCTCTTCAATTTCAGATTTCCTTAGAAGTACCTTAAGTTCATTAAGTTTTTTAACTAATTCTTCTTCCTGATGCCTAAGCATTCCTTCCGCTTGTGTATTTCTTAAGCTTTTTCCGCTTCGTCTTTCAAATTCCAGCCTATCTTGTTCAAGCTCTTCTTCTATCGTAACTATCTCTTCAACAAGAGTTTTAATTTTAAAATGTAATCTAAAAGAGTCTACTGCTTCTTTTTTTAGAATAATTGCATCGTCTCTTTCAGTTCTGCTAAGTCCAAGAACTCTGGATAACAATGAAAACATAACACCACCTTTTTTACTTTTTCTTGCAGATAAACATCATATGATCAAGCTGGAATGGATCTAATGTTTTGTAATCGATAAGCTTCATCTCTCTTTCTAATAATCTTCTGACTTCCTCAAAGATTATGCTTGGCCTTTTAGTGACATCTATGCTTCTTGCTTTGATAGCCAATAATGCATAACCATCAGGTTTTAAAAATAAATTGCAGTTTTTTAAGAAAATCTCTGTCTGGTTCTTCTGCGCAATATCCATGTAAACAACGTCAACTGTACTTATCCTGTCAGCGTAAGTCTCTGGCTTGTTTGCATCTGCTAGAATTGGAGCAAGATTTTTCCTATCTTTTGCAAGAAATACAAGATCTCTTACAACTCTTGGAGCAAAATCCAATCCAAATACAAATCCTTCACTGCCAACAATGTCGCTCACGTGGCTTGGTGTTGTGCCAGAGGATGCACCTAAGTAAAGAACTATGTCACCAGGCTTGATGCCAATCTGGTTAATGTTTTTCAATATTGCTGCGCAAAGCTTGCTTTTTGAGGCATTCCATTCACGATATTCTATTGGGCCTTCTGTATGAAGATACTCATCATAGACTTTCTTGCCTTTAACGAAATTTTTAGTAAGAAGTATCCTTTTTCTGCCTACTTGCGATTCAAATATACCCGGAAATTTTGTGGTTTGCATTTTTAGGTAATTAGATTTGTTAAAACATCAGCTGAATTTCTTATCTATCTCAGCCCTGAGCTTATCTCCGATAAATTCTCCTTTGTAATAATCAACTTTTGCTGCCAATGCAAGCTTATTGGCTAATGCACGTGCAATTTTGCCTCGGTCTTTTTGCTTTGCACGAGATACGAATGGATGGCTAATCAGTACACCATATTTAGGAGACCTTGCACCGGTCTTAATGTGCCTGAACAGTGCTTTTTCTGCACCAAGTATCTGGATTGTAGAGGAAGGAAGGGCTGCAAGATGCTTCAAGCTCTTTGCATGCTCCAATAATTTTGCACCAATCAATGCTCCTGCAATCGCCTTAACATTTTTGCAATAAGTGTCCATCAGATTCTCTAAATATTCTGTGTGTTTTTGTTTTAATGAATATAATTCATGTATTGATCTTCCAAGATTAAGCATTGGCTCAAGATCCTGTTTCTTTATGTCTGCGCCAAGCAGATTCTCATCATGCTTTATCTCTTTCAGTAATTCCTGTTTTGTCTTGCTGAGAATAAGCTCAACAAACATCTCATGGCTCTCGATGCTTCTTGAGAACTCTGGATTATAAAGCTCGTACCATTCACGCAAACGTTTTGATAATGTATTTGCTACCTTATCTATCTCCTCAATGTTGTTTATTGCCTGAATGATAAAATCATCTTCATTAACAGCTTGCTTAATCAAAGAGGCAGTAAGTGCCATGTTCTGTGAGTAAAAATTAGAAAAATTGTCTTTGGATTTGAAATATGGCAGAATCTGTTGCAGAATTTTTGAGTTAGGCTTTTCTAAAAGCTGCTGTGTTGTGAATTTTGGATTATGGACGGATGTTAATTTTTGCTCAGTTTGCTGTCTTTTATTGCTATCATTATATTCATCAAATGAACTAAATTTTATGCTATCAACTACCTTAAACTGCTCGTCAAAGACAAAACTGCCTAACAAATTTGTGAATAAGTATTTAGTTGCCATGTTGTTGTTATTAATTGCAATTATTGTAAGTATTGTTTGTTTTAAAATAGACGGGAGTTTAAAAGTTTTACTAGTAAACTGATGCACATACTAGTAAAGTTAATAAATGATAAGATATATAGGTTTAGGTACTAACTATAAGAAAATGGACGAATCATTATGATAATCATCTATATAACATGCAAAAACAATAAAGAAGCTCAAAAAATAGCAAAGCATCTGCTAGATAAGAAGCTGATAGCATGCGCAAACATACTTAGCAGCAAATCCTTGTATAAGTGGAAAGGAAAGCTTGAAAAGCAGAATGAGGCAATCTTGCTATTAAAAACAACTGAAGGTAAATTTGAGAGCGTTAAAGAGAATGTCAAAAAGCTGCATAGCTATAAGATTCCATGCATACTTAAATTAAAGGCTGATGTAAATAGTGAGTATCTTGACTGGCTGCGTAAAGAAGTATGGGAATATTAAAATTTATTTCGGTGGTCACAAATTGGTCATAATGTTTATAAAGTTCTTATTATAATTGAGCTGATTTGTTTCAAATCTTTAACTTTAATATTGAGGGGAGTATGGTAATCCATCTGCTGCAAGAAGAGCATATAAGAATAAAATGCATGTACTGCAAGGAAGATCTCTCTAAGAGAGAAGACTGGCGCTCTGAGTTTGCAGGAGATGAGCATTATAAATCAGTTACCTGCAACTGTGGAAAAGAAAGCTGGATAAGAGTTGGGTTTTCTGGAAGTGGGCATGATTTCTGGGATGGAAGTGCGAGCTGGATACTGCCGAATAATACATCTAATGCTCAAGAAAATAATAAGAATAATGGTGAAAAAAAGGAAGAAGTGGATAAGAGAGACGAAAAGAATAAAGACAACATCAAAAAAACCTTAGAAGAAAGCATTTAGAAGAGGGTGCCAATATAAGAATATCAAAAGACTTTCTTATCCTATAACTGTTCCCTTAAACTTTTTTCCAGCAAGGAAATTCTTGAAGTTAACTAGATTTGTGCCGTTCATTATTATGACACGCAATTTTAATCTAGAAGCTAATTTGCTTGCAACTGGATCAAAAGGAAGATTTGCGCCAGGTTTCCATTTGCTTCCAACAATCTTCTCCATCTGTTTCCAGGACATCTGCTTCAATGGCTTTGCATTCTTAAATTTTCGAGGATCTTTATCATAAACATAATCAATGTTTGTAAGATTTACAACTGTCTTTGCAGAGTATGTTTTTGCTAGCAACACAGCATCTTTATCTGAACTGCAGTTAGGAAGCCAGCCAGAGCCAACAATGACTTTTTTTGATGTGTTAACTTTTTTTGTTGGGTTGTCTATTACCTTTTCATAAGCTTCTTTTGAAAAGATTGTTCTGACAAGTTCTGCATTCATCTTTGTTGCTTTTATGCCTATCCAGTCCAAATCAAGATTAGATGGTTTTTTTGGGTTTAGTATTTTAGCTGATGCATTCTGGTAAACCCTGCAGACATGACCTCCTCCTGCAACAATAACTGCGCGGTTGCCTTTATTTATGTAACTAAGGATGAGATTTCTGAAGCTTTTTAAGAAATTTATATTTATCTCTCCTGGGATTATGATCGAGCCGCCTAGCGATAAGATGATTGTATTTGCCATACTGCCTCTTTTAGTGAATGATATTTATTAGCTTTGTATATCTGTAACATTATTTATTTTAGAGAGTATATAAACCTTTATTTTTATACACTACCAAACCCTATAAATGATACGCCTACTATAATTATTGCAATGCCTAGCCATTTGTAAAAGTTCATCTTTTCATTCAACATCTTTATTGATAAAAATGCAATCCAGATGTATGTTGTTGCAACTAATGGATATAATAATGAAAGCTTTCCGTTCTTTAATGCAATAATAAACAATACTGTTCCGATTCCATAGAAAAATAATGAGATTGCAAGCTGAGGATACTTTATTGGATGCATTATGCACTGTCTAATATGTGCTGAGACTCTTTTCAACATTACAGCTCCATAACTACCAATAACACATCCTAATAATACTAAGATGATTGACAAGAGCGGTGTTTTCATTTTTTTATTATCATTAATCTCGTTTATTTTTATTCTAAATTACCTCTGCAGGAATGGCTTGGCGTTTAGAGCCATAGCCTATTATGCTTACACCTATTATGATACAAATTATACCTAGCCATTTATATAAATTAGTTGGCTCATTCAGAAAATAAGCGCTAGCAATTGTTACCCAAATATAGCTAGTTGCGATGATAGGATATAAGACAGAAAGCTCTCCACCTTTTAACGCAATTATCAGCAAAGCAGCGGCTATAGCATACAAACCTAAGCCTATAATTAGATGATAATTAGTTATTAGATACCATAGATTAAATTTTAAGTTATTTGCGCCTAGCTTATAGAATATCTGCGCAGTTGAAGTAATAGCTGTTGAGAAAATTACTAACAAAATTGCCCATGTTTTTGTTGCCATGGATAGATAGAATAAATTAAATGTATAAAAAGTTATGGGTTGGGAAATTTTGATTTAATCAGAAAATATGTTGCTAATATATTTAACAATTATGTTAGTAGTGATTAGTTGCTTTCCTTCATAAGTATCTCAAGGATCTTTGCAAATGCAGGACGCGCGATAAAAACTCCCATCGTGATTCCTGCAAGCGTTGTAAGAGCAAATCCTTTCAATAATCCTGCGCCTGCGAACAATAATGGAAGCATAGCAACAGAAACTGTAAGATATGCGCCGCTGATGATAAAGAATGCTGCTTTTAACTTTTCTTTCCAGTTTATGAAGCGCTCTTGTCGCCTTGCGAGAGTCTCATCTGTGATAACAACAAGGTGATCTACACCAGTGCCAGTTGCAATTATAATTCCTGCAATAGCTGCAATATCAAGATTCCAGCCGATAAATGCTGCAAGGCCAAGCAATAAAACTACTTCGCTTGCTAACATCAATGTCATTGGCAAAGCAATCTTTAAATTCCTGTATCTAATCAAAACAATTAAAGAGACTGCTAATAATGAGAGTACACCTATCAATAATGCATTCTTTATGAATTTCTCGCCTAATGATGGAGAAACATTATCAGTCCTGAGTATATTTAATTTTACAGGCAGGCTTCCTGTAATCAATACTGTCTGTAATTTCTTCATGTTATTTAATGCATCATAGATAGCTTCCTGCTGTGATCTTCCAATGCCTGAGCCAGAGATCTGGATATCAGTAACTGCTCTTCCTTTGAGATCTGCACCTATGCTCAATGCGTCTACTTCCTGATTGTCAAGATATAATTTTAACTGCTCGCTTAGGTAACGGTCTCTGCCAGTGCCAGAAATTGTCAATGGCTTTGTCAAATCTGCCTGTCGTTGAGCTGCATCTGGGCTAAGAGTGATGCTGAATGAAAACCTGCATACAGAGTTTGCGCCATATCCTCCACATCCTTGGTTAGGGTCAATGCCTGAGCATTCTGCACTTCTGCAGACATAAGTTATATCTTGCCCACCTTTGAATACAGTATCATTCTTTATCTTTGCTTCAAATTTGCCTTGTTTGCTTAATAGTTCTTTAACTTCCTGTTCGTTTGCCCCAGGAATCTCTACAAGAATGAATTTAGGCAAGCCTCCTAATATTGCTGGCTTGTCTCTGACTACCCGGATAGTGATATCACTCAATCCATAAACATTCAATCTTCTTTCCATGTTGCTCTTTAAGATATCCATCTCATCTTCAGAAAGAGTGGTTTCAGGCTCTAAGATGACTCTTGTTCCGCCCTGTAGGTCAAGGCCTTTTCTCAGATTTGTAGTAGGTGCTTTTTGTACAGAGATGCCTAATGGCTCTACGCCGATTATGTTGGTTATTGTCTTGTTGACAAATATTTTTTTAGTAGCATTAACTGTTTTTGTGATTAATCTTTCCACCAAGTATGGCTCAAAGTTTGTCTCATTGATAAGAGTAATGTTTACTTTTTCTGTAATGTTCTTGGTTATAAATTCAGTGATTGTCTTATTTTTACCATCTTCAACAATTGTTTTTTCAATGCTTACTGGAATTTCCTTAGCTTCTAGCTCATCTGTAATAATTGTTTCAGTTATTGGCTTTGTTTTTAATAGGTAAGAGTTTTTGTTTGTAAATAACCTTATGCTTTGGTCAGCTTTTAGGTCTTTTGTCGCTTCATGGAATTCAACTACTGAAGTTATCGGAGTTTTTTTATTGTTTAATTCAATTGCATAAATTCTTTCACGAGACATAGGAGGGAGATTTGGAGTTGGTTTTTCAATGCCTGCAATTATTGCGCTGCTGTTTGCTGTAATGCTCTTTATCGCAACGCCAGAAGCAAATGGATTAGGATGGATAGCGTACAGAGCTATGAATAAAGCTACCAATAGGAATATCACTCTTCCGGTCTTGAAGATTTGTTTTAGCTTAGTTGCCATTTTGTATTTTTTAGTTAAGTTTTATTTTAATAATATAATTTTGTATTTATTGTAATTTTTTATCACTGATTCTTCAACGGATGCTTTTCAAGATACCATCTTAAAATGCCTGCATTCTGTATCCAAGTATAAGGCATATCTACACATAATCCAATCAATATTATTGTCATTATCTGAGTCAGATCAGCTGACTGTGAAAATATAATAGCAACTATAACTGCAGCGCCTGTTGTTAATATCATCATTGTACCAGTTTTCATTGCGCTGTAAACTCGGTCTAAGATCGTGCCTTCTTTAGTCCTAAGTACTCTTGATGAAAGCAATATATCTGTATCAACGCTGTAACCAATCAACATCAAGAATGCTGCGATGCCAGCTGTGCTGATTCGCATACCCATCAGATTGACTATTGCTAAAGTTGTTATAATGTCAGAGAATGCTGCAAGTAAAACAGCTGAGCTTGGAATTGGCTGGCGAAAGTAGATAAAGACAACAATTGCCATCAAGACAAATGCAATTAACATAGCTTTGAATGTTTGCTTAAAGAAACTATCTCCTAAACTTGAGCCAATTGCGACTGTGTTTTTGTCTATAAGATCTTTTTGCAGTCCAGGCAATAATTTAGTAAGCGCTTTCTTTAACTCATCAATATCTTTTTGGTTTTCCAATGCTGCATCAATTGAGACAGAGATTCTTTCTCCTAAATCTGTCTGCTCCCTGACAGAAATATCTGCCCTAGGGAATTTTGAAAGTAATTGAGCTTCTAATGAGCTGATTTCAACTTTTGAGACATCAAGCTCTTCATTGTTTACAGTGATACTCAATCCGCCCTTTAAGCTAACACCTTTCTTCATGAATTCACCAAGGTGAAACTGATCTCCAACATAATAAGAAGTAGAGTAGATCTGATAGCCAACCTGGGCAACTGAGAGGAATACCATCAGTAAAGTGATGATAAGAAGTTTTTTGTAGTGAAATTCATAAATATGTTTCAGATTTCCTAATAATCCTCGCTTATGGCCATATGTGGTGTGATGCGAAGTATGATGCTTATGCTCAGCAGGATTAATCTGTTTGCTCTCTTTATGCTCATGGCTCTTATGACCTTCTGAATGTGAATGTTTTATTGTGCCGTGAGTGTGAGAGACAGGCACTTTTGAAATAGATGGAGTTACAGGAGTAGCATTAGAGTCTTTTACAGGCTCTTTCTGCGCAGCTGAGTTTAAATCAGGAGTTACATCAGTCAGACTTACATCACATTGCTGCTCTTCAGAACTAGCTTCATCTGAATTCTCTAAACTTTCTTCTTCTTTTTGAGAATTATTTTCTTCACTCATTTTAATTATCTCTTTTTAGTATATTTTCATGCTAGAAATAAAATTCTTGTTTAAAAAGTATTCGGTTTTAGGATGGAAAAGTGTTACTTCAAGCAGTTCTTTACAAACTCAAGATACAACGGCTCTGGAGCTAATGGCCTAGATAAAAATTCTGGGTGATATTGCACGCCGAAAAAACTTTTGTGCTTTGGCAGCTCAAGTATCTGCATGATATTGTACTGTGGATGCTTGCCGGAGAATACCATGCCGTTCTTTTCTAGCAATGGGATGAATTCTGGGTTTACTTCATATCTGTGCCTAAAACGCTCTCTTATCTTTGTTTTATTTCCGTAGATTGCAAATGCTCTTGTGCCTTTCCTTATCTCAACTTCCCTGCCACCTAAACGCATATTTCCTCCAAGGCCTTCAATCTTCTTTTGCTCAGGAAGAATATCAATAACTTTGGCTTTGCAATCAGGAGTAACTTCAGTAGTATTGGCATCTTTCAATCCGCAGACATTTCTTGCAAATTCAATTACTGCCATTTGAAAGCCATAACATAATCCTAGATAAGGAAGGTTATTTTCTCTTGCAAACTTGACACAGGCAATCTTACCTTCTACGCCTCTTTTTCCAAAGCCGCCAGGAACAATAATGCCGGAAACATCTTTCAATTCTTCTTTCACAGTTGTCTTTTTAGTCTCAATCGCTTCAACATCAATCCATTTTATCTTGACATCTGCTTTTAATCTACTGCCTGCATGCTCTAATGCAGCAATTATGCTTGCATAAGAATCTCTTAAACTTGTGTATTTGCCTGTTATGCCAACAGTTATCTGCTGCTTATAATTTTTAATGCCAAAAACAAATTCCTGCCATCTTTTGAACTCTACAGCTTCATTTTTTGGATTAAGCTTCTTCTTATCATTCTTGTCAAAATGCAATATCTCCAATACTTGTTCGTCTATCTTTGCTTCTTTTAACAAACCAGGAATAAGGTAAACGCTGTCAACATCATGCATGCTTACAACTCTGCTTAATGGAACATTAGAAAACATACTTACTTTTTCTTTAACTTTGTCTGTCACTTTATTTGCAGCCCTCAACGCGATAATGTCTGGCTGTATACCTTGTTCAAGGAGCTTTTTTATGCCAAGCTGAGCTGCCTTACTTTTCTGCTCGCCTAAAGATTTTGGCTCAAGAACATAGCTTAATGCGACAAAACAGACATTATATTTTCCTTCTTCATATGCTAACTCCCTCATAGCTTCAATATAATGCTGATTTTCTATATCGCCTACTGTTCCGCCTATCTCTATTGCAATCATATCTGCTTGCGAAGATAATGCCAAATGCCTTAATTGATTTTTAATCTCGCCAGTAACATGAGGGATAAACTGCACATCTCTCCCAAGATAGCCGCCTTTTCTTTCTCTCTCTAAAATTTTAGTAAATATCTGGCCATTTGTTGTGAAATTTGATTTTGTCAGATTTAAGTCGAGAAATCTTTCATAAGTGCCAAGGTCCATGTCGCATTCCATACCATCATCCAATACAAAAACTTCGCCGTGGCGATATGGATTTAATGTGCCAGAATCAATGTTAAGGTAGCCTTCTAATTTAATCGGCGCAATCTTCAGTCCTTTCATCTGCAATAATTTTGCAAGAGATGCTGAGAATATGCCTTTGCCTAATCCAGACATGACTGTGCCAAATATAACAATGAATTTTGTCTGACCTAGCTTATAGCCTTTAGGGATTGGTGTATAGAATTCTGTCTCATCTGTCTTTGTTGCAATTGTCT
The DNA here is from genome assembly GCA_013331615.1 of Candidatus Woesearchaeota archaeon. Taxonomy (GTDB): domain Archaea; phylum Nanobdellota; class Nanobdellia; order Woesearchaeales; family UBA10200; genus UBA10200; species UBA10200 sp10200u. Next base: position 29,818 of record DUGA01000035.1, read on the forward strand.
TTAATAATTCCTGAGTGTCAGAGTCCATTATAGCAACCCCCATACAAAAAACTTATTTTGCGATTGATGTATGTAGAAGAATTAAGAACAACACGTGTGGTTGCGTTATTTGAAGTTTTTATTCTGCTTATTAACACTCTTTTAACACTGCGCATAGACATAGAAAATGCGTTTATTATATAAAGTTTGCGGTTTATAGACGAGAAAAGCAGATCATACTACCTTATCTTTGGACAGGTGTTATCATACAGCACCAATACCGAAATACTTATATAAAATTAGTCCATAAAAATATTAAAATGAAGCTAATCAAGGCATTAAGCTCTTTAAACAAAAGGAAAAAGTTTTATAAGTTAAAAACTTTAACTAAGAGGCAGATAAATCTAAAAATGAGAATAACTCATGCAGATGTTTGGAAGAGAAAGCCTTATGAAAGAAACAGCTTCAATAGTGATGAAATTTATCTAGCATTACCATCTCTCAATAAGAAGAAAATAAAAAAAGTAATTGATATTGCATGTGGAAATGGATTAGGGGTTAGTTTGCCTCTTCTAAAAGAGGGTTACGATGTATACTCTTTTGACAAATGGAAAGCTTCAATTAAAGCCTTAGAAAAAAATGCCCATAAAGAAGGGTTTAAACTTCGAGCAAGAATTTCTGACATGTACAAAAAATTTCCTTATAAATCATCTTTTTTTGATGCAAGTTTTTGCTTTCAGGCAATATACCATGGAACTCTTCCTCAAATTGAAAGCACACTAAAGGAGATCAAAAGAGTCACTAGACGAGGAGGTTATTTTTTTGGTACGTTTCTTCCTTACTATATAAAAAAAGAAAAAGGCAGAAATTATTTTAACTATACTATGAAAAATGGCAGAATTGGCAGAATTTATGTAAAACCTGATAAAAAAGACATGTTTCTATGTTATAATCTATCAAAAAAATGCGAGTATATGGTGCCACACTATCATTTCACTAAAGAAAACTTGAATACCATTTTAAAAAAATATTTTAAAGACATATCCATTAAAAAGATTACAAGACCTGATAAATGCATATATGTTTGGTTTATAAGATGCAAGATATAACTTTTTTAAGAAAGCTTAGGTAATTTAATAAATAATTATTTCTATTTTTTATCCGCGAAGTGGTAATAGGGGAATAAGATTGACATTATCAAATTTGACAAAGATCAGTAAAAAGATTTCAAAAGCGTGCATCAGTATTATTGATGCTATAAGCAAACCATAATTATTTAAGAATGGTTCTAAATTGTTTTGATTCATTCAAATTTTGAATTCGTATAAATTATGAAAATTACTTTTTAATCTCCAGGGGTTCAACAAAATGAAAGCCCAAGAACCAAAATACTTATATAACTGTCGAATTAAATAATATATTATTATGAAGCTAATGAATTTTTTCCATTATTTGAATAAAGAGATTTCAATCTTCTTTAATTCCCTTAGNNCTTAAGATAGCTGTAATCAGTTATTATTTCGAGCTGCCGACGATTTCTGGCGTTGGTGTACACAGCAAATTTCTTGCCGAGTATCTTGCAAAGAATAATTGCGAAATCCATGTTTTCTGCAGCAATTCAGATTATGAATCGTATAAAAAAGAAAAAGTTATCGTGCATAATATTGGAAGAACATTGCCAAATGTGGAAGGTTCATATTCAAAAAAGAGATTAGAATATTTTTTGTTTGAATCTGAAACAGTAAAAGCGTTAATAAGAGAAAATTCTAAACAAAAATTTGATATTATCCATACCCAAGGTTCGCTTACAAAAGCTGCATTCATTGTGAAAAAGATAGCCGGATTAAAATGGATCCATACATTTCATGCTATAGAAAAAACTAGAGTAAGAAAACTTTCAAAAGAAGA
>DUGA01000035.1:31810-54199 GCA_013331615.1 Candidatus Woesearchaeota archaeon
CAGGTATATATACAACCCTCAAAATATGAATCCTTTGGTCTGTGTATCCTTGAAGCAATGGCTACAGGAAGGCCGGTGGTCGCTTTTAATGTAGGAGGCATCCCTGAACTTGTAGGTGACTGCGGTTTTGTCGTAGATAATAAGGAAAGTTTTTTATGCAAGGTTGAAGAACTCCTTAACAACAGGGAATTATGCAACAAGATAGGAGAAAAAGCAAGTGCCAGAGCCAAAACTTTTGAATGGAACAGTATTGCAAAAAAGACAATCGGTTTTTATGAGGCGATATTAGATGAATGAAGATATCTTGATCCCTACTGTCATAATTTCAGGCGGTGCATTTATTTCTGTGATTTTGTATCTTTTCCTGCTTAAAATCTCTAATAAGATGCTAAGAATGTTCCAGCTATATCCTGAATCTCAAGATGTGCTTAAATTATCATTAAGATTCATCTCTTCTTTTATCTGCATAATGATATTCCTGATATTTCTCAGAAAAGGCTTAAAGATTATAGGTTTGGACTTTACAGTAGATGTTATTGAGAATATAATACTTGGCTCTGGTAAATATTTTTCTGCTTTTCTCATAGTTTTCGGCGGGTTTTACATTTCAAAAAAAATAAATGAAAAGATCAAAGGAATAAATACAGGAGTCAGGCAATATCTCTATTTCCTGAGCAATCTGGTCATTAATACAGCATTCATCTTGACTGCATTAACTGTAATCGGAATTAATATCACTGTGTTTGTCCAGGTATATAAGATAATTCTTCTTACCTTAGGGATTACTTTATCTCTTATCATAGGCATCCCTTTGGGAATATATTTTAGCAATAAAATCAACAAAAAAAAGCGCAAGGCTAAAGTGAACAAAAAGAAGCCTTAGGATAGAGCCTAGGCATTGTCATAATTTCAGCAGAATTTTACTATGTTTCGAAAAATTAATAAATAAGCGATTAGTCATGATGAATTTGGTGAGAAGAGACATACATTCAGCTAAATAGATGTTAAAAGAAGTGACATGATGTTAAAGCCTAAGCTTTTTACAACCCTGAAAGATTATTCTAAAGAACAGTTTTTTGCAGATGTAAGTGCAGGATTGATTGTAGGTGTTGTTGCTTTACCGTTGGCTATTGCATTCGGCATTGCATCTGGAGTAACGCCTGAAAGTGGGTTGATAACTGCAATCATCGCTGGATTCTTGATCTCTGCATTAGGAGGAAGCAGAGTGCAAATAGGTGGGCCGACAGCTGCATTCGTTATAATTGTATATGGCATCGTTCAGAAATATGGTGTTGAAGGATTGACTATAGCTACAATAATGGCAGGAATCATACTTGTCATAATGGGCTTGGCTAAATTCGGCAGCGCAATAAAATTCATCCCGCACCCAGTAATTGTCGGATTTACAAGCGGCATTGCAATTACAATATTCTTAAGCCAGATAAAGGATTTTCTTGGATTAAAGATGGGAGATGTCCCTGCTAATTTCATTGATAAATTTATTGCATATGAGCAGCATATCACAGGAGTCAATTGGTATGCTGCAATTATAAGTGTTGCATCTGTACTGATTATAGTATTCTGGAAAAAAATCCCAATGATAGGAAGAAAAATACCAGGCTCGTTGATTGCATTAATATTAGCAACTGTTGCAGTAAGCTTATTTAATCTTCCTGTCGAGACAATAGGAAGCAAATTTGGAGAACTTACTACAATAATCCATGCACCAAAAATCCCTTTAATTGATTTTGAGACAATAAGAAATCTTATAGGACCAGCTACTGCTATTGCGATTTTAGCTGGAATAGAAGCGTTATTGTCTGCTGTGGTTTCAGATGGGATGATAGGTGGAAGACATAGATCTAATATGGAATTAGTTGCAACTGGAATCGCAAACATATTTGCACCGATATTTGGAGGAATCCCTGCAACAGGAGCAATCGCAAGAACAGCTACAAATATCAAGAATGGAGGAAGGACACCGGTTGCAGGAATCACGCATGCAATCGTCTTGCTTTTGATAGTTGTATTTTTCGGCAAGCTTGCTGGATTGATACCATTAGCATGCTTGTCTGCAGTGCTTATGGTTGTTGCGTATAACATGTCTGAATGGAGAACATTCAAAGCAATATTGAAAAGCCCTGCAAGCGATATCATTGTTTTAATGACAACATTCTTCTTAACTGTTGTATTTGACCTTACGATTGCAATTGAGATTGGCATGATAACTGCAGTATTCTTGTTTATCCGCAGAATGTCGTTAGTCAGCAATGTTAATATAATAACAAATGAGCTTAATGATGACCTTGCAGACGATTATGAAAAGAAGGATAAGTATGATATAGGAAGCAGGATCGTGCCAGAAGGAGTTGAAGTGTATGAGATCAATGGACCATTGTTCTTTGGCGCAGCATATAAGTTCGAGGAAGCTATAAAGCAGATCCAGAAAAAACCTAAGATTCTTATTATAAGGTTAAGAAATGTTCCTGCGATAGATTCTACTGGAATAAGAGTACTTGAGCAAGTGTATGATGACTCTGCAAAAAAAGGGATACAATTGATATTATCAGGAGTTGCGCCACAGCCATTGATTGCGCTTGATAAAGCAGGCTTGAGAAAGAAAGTAGGGGATAAAAACATACTCAAGAACATAGATGATACATTAAACAGGGCAAGAGAGATATTAAATCTTCCTAAACTCAAGAGAAAGATTGAGATAGGTGTTACAGAAGTTAGGCATGTGAATAGAGGTTCTGGGTTAGCGCATTAGTTTTGTATTAATTCTTGAGAGGACATATTTTAGTGATTAGATTAATCAGAAAAACGTCTTTACTATCCCATTCAGCACATGCTCTCCGTCAAACCCAAATATTGGTATCATGTTGAAGAAGAACAAGAGCATGTTGATGTGCTTTGTCAATGTGAAGAATGCAATGTATTTCTTTGAACAGAGTTTTTGTTTTACAATCAGCCAGCTGGCTAGCCATAATAATAAGTTAACTCCTGGGCCAGAAAATGCGATCAATGCAGACTGTAATGCAGTTGCGCCTCCGCTGTGGCTGACATACGCAGGCACAAAAAAGATAAAGCCAGAGTTAAGAAGCTTTAGGATTATACCAAATATCAACCAACTGTATGCTGCATGGAAAGTTGCTTGCAATCCAAATGATAATGCAGCAATCTTATGGCCGAGTTCATGCAGAATTATTGCTGGCGCTGTCACATAACAAGCAAACTTGAATGATTCCCAGTTGTAGCCTGCAAATAGCTTGTTTGTTGCGTATTCCTGCAAAGGATCATATTCAGGAGCTAAATGTCTTTTGTAGCTGTGAGCAAACTTGCTGAAAGAATCTGCAAATATGTAACCTAAAGCTGCAGTCATCAGGATGATGTCAAAGATCTCGTTGAAAGTTATGAGTGCCATATAGTTATTGTAATATTAATTTGGTTATTAAATCTAATGGTTTGTTTTTGTTTGTTTTAATTGAAATCAGTTTTATCAATAAAAATACAGAATAATATAAGAAAAACATTATAAATACAGCTAAATATTTTGTGCAAATAATGTAGTTTTACATTTGGAGGAAATCGTTATGGCAAATAATATTGTTGAAACTGGCAATAAAGTAAAGGTAAATTATACAGGCAAATTAGATGATGGCACAGTGTTTGATACTTCAGATGGCAAAGAGCCATTGCAGTTTCAGACTGGAGCTAAGCAGGTAATTCCAGGATTTGATAATGGGATAATTGGGATGAAATTAAATGAGGAGAAGAACATCAAGATCCCTGCAAAAGACGCTTATGGGGAGATGCATCCTGAAATGGTGATTGAAGTGCCTAAGCAGCCATTTGTAACTTCACAAAACATGGAGCCAAAAGAAGGGATAATTGTGACATTGAAAGCAAAAGACGGCAATATGATGAATGCAATCGTCAAAGCTGTTAAAGGAGATAAAATGGTGCTTGATTTCAACCATCCTCTTGCAGGCAAAACTCTTAATTTCCACGTCAAGGTTGTTGAGATTGTGAAGTAATTGTTTTAAGTTATTTTTTTCTTTAGATTAAAATTATTTTTTTGTCAATTATAGCTTTAATCTTCTTTGAACTTATACATAAGTATATATACGCACTTGACTTTCTGATTTAATATGTCGAGTAAGGTATACTTAAAGATTAATTAAATTATTTTTAAGCATAACGGGGATGATATCATGGAAAAAAAAAATGAATGCACTTATAAAAAATTTCACTGGATTTTAGCAATTGGTTTTGTTATCTTATTGGCAGCAGCATTTAAGCTAGGGTATTACAAAAGCTCTTATCATGATGATTATGATGCAAAATATAACAGGAACATAATAACTGTTTCCGGAAATTCTGAGATTGATACTGCGCCAGATAAAGCTGAGATGTATGTTGCTGTTACTAATGAAGCATTGGCAGCAAAAGATGCTAAAGATAAGAATAGTGAAACTAATAATAATATCATTGATGCTTTAATTAAGCAGGGGCTTAAGAAAGAGGATATAGAGACAAGCAGCTTTACTATCTCTCCTAGATATACATGGGAAAATGATGAGAAGGGAAATGGAAAGCAAGTCTTTAAAGGTTATGAAGTTAAGCATGTTCTTAAGGTTACCACACAAACAATAGATAAAGTTGGTGAATTTTTAGATGCAGCTGTTGATGCCGGAGCCAATAATGTTGAGCAGATAAGATTTGGATTGACTAAAGAGAAAGAGGCAGAAGTGAAGACAGAAGCTCTGTATGAAGCAGCTAAAAATGCAGAGGAAAAAGCGATTGTTTTGGCTACAAGCTTAGGTGTTAATTTGAAGAAAGCAGTAAGCATCCAGGAGACAAGCTTCAGCTATCAGCCGTATTATTATGATGCAAGAAGTGTTGAAGTTTCTGCTATGGCAAAAATGGAATCAACTCCTATAGTTGCGCCTAAGAGTGTAGAAGTAAAGGCTAATGTTAATGTTGTGTTCGGGATGAAATGAGAAAAAATTAGTTATTAGTAGTTAGATGATATTCATTTGCTTTTGTAAATAATCTATCTCTCTGAGTTATAATTGATAAAGGTAACTTAGGGATAGAATAAGTTACAACTACACTAGGAGAGGGATTTGTGTTTTCATTATCTGTAATTGTTGAACTAGATTGTTGATTAGGTTCCTTAAATTTTAATGGTAAATATAATTGATTTGGAATATTTAAACCACGTACTAATCTATTGGATATGTCTGGAGCTTTATATTGTTCTTGTAGTGACCATATAAGATCTATCATTTCTTCTCTTACTTGAGGACTTTGATAAAGTAATTTTTGATAAACATCTAAAATAGAGAGAGCTTCAGCTTCTTGCTCATGACTTACAAAATGTACAAATACTGCTGCTACACCCTGCACATTATTAGATTTTGCATATGCAACAGCGGCTGCTTTATAATATCCTGCAGAAGATAATATTTCTCCTGCGAGAGAATACATTTTGGCTTCTTTATTAGCTTTTTGCCTTTTTAAGTCATTTCTTATAATAGGTAGTATAGTTCTATCAGAGATATCTGCATCATTATAGATTTCAGCTAGTTCAACTACTCTTGTCTTAAGTTCACTAGTTTTATCACCTACTTGTTTTTGTGCAAAATCAAGAATAAATGCAACATCATTTTGCCTAAATGCTATCTCTTCAAGACCTTTTAAATCTCCAAACTTTTTATAAATAATCTTTGCAGTTGGCAGTTCGCCTCTCTTAATTAATTCTGCTGCTCCTCTAACATAAATTTGATTAATATCCTCATTAGAGAGATTGATTGGATTTTGACCTTGAGTAGTAGGTGTTCCAATTAAAGCCTCGACATATTTAGGTTTTTCTTTATCTGAGAATAGATTTGCAATATATAACCTTACTTTTGCTCCTAAATCCATATGTTGAGCATTTTCAACATAGTCCAAATTAGATCTCAATTTAACCATAGCTGCTTCTACTTTAGAATCTGTAGTAAATTTACCCTCAATAAGAAAATCTGCCAAAACTAATGCTGTTGCCAAATCACTTATTGCACCATAGGGCAACTTAGCTAACTCTTTATCCATGCTAGTTGCAGAAGTAGAACTAGCTCTAATTACATCTTCAGATACTAATTCTACTAATCCTGTGCCTTCAATCATTCATATTCCTCTATATACATAAAAGTTGGCAGTTCCTTTATTAAGTAGTGTGGTGATAGAGTACCACCACAAACGATAAATTTATATAGCTTAGCGTCTATTTCTGCTTTGCGATTAGTTTAGTTATGGAGGTTTATTATGATAAAATCACTATTCAAGGAATTAGGGCTAACAACCAATGAGATCAAGGTATATTTGACACTATTAAAGACAGGTGAGACACAAGCAGGAAAGATCACAGAAGCTTCTGGCATACACAGAAGGAATGTATACGACAGCATAGAGAGATTAATACAGAAAGGTTTGGTTAGCTATGTGCTGATCAACCGCAAAAAGTTCTTTAAAGCAACTGAACCAGAAAGATTGCTGACAATCTTGGATGAAAGAAAGCAGATGCTTGATAAGAAAAGGCAGCAGATAGTTGATTTGATTCCAAAGCTAGAAGCATTAGAGCAGCATCCAGAGCTTGAAGTCAGCTTCTTTAAAGGCGTTGAAGGAATCAAGACAATCTTTGAGGATATTGTAAGAACAGGAAAGGATTATGTTGGATATGGTCCCGGAGGGCAGATAGAAAAGATCCTAAAGTATTATCTCAACCATTATATGGAAGAGATGACAAAGAAAAAGATGAAAAGAAGATTGATCTATAATGAGCTTTCTAAGAAAACAGGATTTGTTAAGTATCCGAATGAAGTTATCAAATTTTTGCCTGAAAAATTCAGCAGCCATGCAGCTTTGCGTATCTTTGGAAATAAGACTGCAATTCTGTTTTTATCTGAGCAACTGCCTGTCGGTATTTTGATAAACAATAAAGGTATTGCAGATGGTTATAGAAAGTATTTTGAGGCACTGTGGGAAACAGCGAGTGATTGAGTATTAGAACGGTATTGTTGAGATGATTAGGAATATCTATTTTAATTAGCATTTCTGCTTAGATAAACCCTATACCCAGATTCCTTGCCTAGAGTTTCTACGTTGCCAAATACTTCTTTCATTTTCTTTTCTATCTCTTTTCCGCCTTTCTGGTGGCGCGCAACGACTTGTAATGAACCATCTTTATTCAGAAAATCTTTTGACCGTGTTATTATCTCAAAGCAGATTTTTCTCCCTGCGTGCTGAGGAAGATTGGAAATTATTGTGTCAAATTTAATGTCTTTAGGAATCGCTTCAAATAGATTGCCTTGAAAGAATGTCATACTATTGCCATCTGTTGAATTGTTTAGGCTTATGTTGTTTAGCTCTGCATTCTTTTGAGAGATTTTTACTGCGCGCTCGTTGATGTCTGTCAAATAAACTTGTGTTGTTGGAAATAATTTTTTTATTACTATCCCAACTACTCCAATGCCGCAGCCAAAATCAAGTACAGAATTATTTTCTTGAATAGTTATGTTTTCTATCAAAATCCTAGTGCCAGTGTCTATCTTCTCTGCAGAAAAGACACCAGATGCAGTATAAAATTCAAAGTTATGATCTAGAATATTTGCTTTAATCTTTTTAACTATCTCTTTACTTGATGGTGTTTCTGAAAAATAATGTTGTTGTGCCATTTTTTATTTAAAGAATCCATCAAAAGTTGTTTATTCAATGATCGCATATGCTCTCATGACCATGTTTTCAGCAGCTTTAACAAGATCCCATTCTCTGCCTTCAACTATTGTGCAGTTTCCGGAAAATGTTATCTTAGGTTGAGAAGCCTCTCTGACTAAAATAACTGCAGTGTCAGTTGCGTTTTCGCAATTTATTATAGGACGGCCAAAGCATGCAGGAGCTTCCTCATTTGTGCAGGCTGCAATAATCTGTTTCTTAAATGTCTTGATAAGATGAGTATCTATTTGGCCAACTGCTAATGCGACATACTTCATCGTTGATTCATTGTTTTCAGACCTAGCATATTTTGACTCATTTGGGTCAAATGTGACATAGAGTTTCTCGTTTTGAAACGCTGTGCCAAATACATCTTTGTTTTCTCCTGCTGTTTGTATTTTCTCTATTTCTCTAGGGCCATAATAAAACTCTGCGCTGTAGATCGTATTACCTGTCTTTAAGTCAGCGTACCAAAAATCACCTTTGCGATTGAATTCAATGTTGCTGTAAACATATTCCTTTGCTTTTTCTGAAGTTGGATGAGGAGAATTTATCTTCACTAAACCTGTTGATATCTTCGGTTCTGGATTGTAGATATACGGGATAGATGCAATTATCGCTATGATCACTATAACAGTTATAACACTAACTACCGTAACATTGATGCTTTTCTTGTCGTTGATACCGTAGTCTTCTTTCTCTTCTGCAAAAGTTATCTTATCAGCATCACTAATCAAATTATCTTGAGCAGGTGTTTCTTCTTTTTTTTGCTCTTGTCCTTGTTGTTTTTGCTCTTCAACCATATTGTGGTATAGTTTATTCATTGTTTATAAAAATATTGCGAATACTTCGAGCATAAATCTGCAAAATAAAAACATTTATATACTAGTTTAATTTCTGAAATTACAGATTATTTGAAATTTCAGAAGTTTATAATCATAGCCAAGGACTGCAATGGAAAGTTCTAAACCCCCAAAAGCAGGCCTTGGCAACTTTATCCTTTGCAGAGAAAATGGAAAATGAAGGAGAATAATGCTGTTATCAGTGAAATAATTTCTAATCTAGGCAATATTAGTGAGAAAATAGGGTTAAATTTTGCGACAGGCATGATTTTTGGCAGATTGTATTTTTTCGGCAGCAAGACGCAAGAACAACTGAAAGATGAACTTAAGCTTGGATTAAGCACCGTAAGCCAAAGTTTGACTGTATTGGAAGCATTTGGATTCATATCTGTGCAAAAAGATGGGAGAAAGAAATCTTATTCTGCAAATATTGAGAAAAGCAATATTGTATTGGAGAATATCATGCGCTTCAACATACAGCCATTGGCTGCGCTTATAGAGAGCAGGGAGAAAGAGGTTAAGGATAAAGAAACTAAATTGAAATTGAAATTACTCAGAGAGCATTGCAATAGTTGTTGTGATATGATTGACAAGATGATGAAATAGATAAAATAAAAATTAGACAAAAGGTTATGAAAAAGACAATAATCAAGCTGGAAAATGTATGGAAAACGTATGAGATGGGTGAAGTAAAGGTAAATGCATTAAGAGGTATAGATCTGTCTATAAAAGAAGGTGAATTTGTCTCGATAATGGGACCTTCTGGAAGCGGCAAGAGCACTTGTGTCAATATGGTAGGATGCTTGGATGTTCCGAGCAAAGGCAAGATATTCCTTGATGACCATAATATTGCGCACCTATCTGAATCAGAACTTGCGCAGATTAGAGGAAGGAAAATTGGTTTTATCTTCCAGCAGTTTAATCTTATCCCAACTCTGACAGCAATAGAGAATGTTATGTTACCAATGGTGTTTCAAGGATATTCTCAGGAAGAGAGGATAAAAAGAGGCAAGGAATTGCTTGCCCTAGTTGAGCTGCAGGAAAGGATGCACCATAGGCCTACAGAGCTTTCAGGAGGACAGCAGCAAAGAGTGGCAATAGCAAGAAGCCTTGCTAATAATCCTGAAGTTATCCTTGCAGATGAACCAACTGGCAATCTAGATACAAGCACTGGAAAGAATGTGATGGATTTCCTGATGAAACTTAACAAAAAAGAAGGTAAGACAATCATAATGGTTACGCATGACAGCTATGTTGCAAATGCCGCCAACAGGGTTGAATATCTTAAAGATGGCAAGATAATCAAGACTAAACATAACTAAGAGAGAAGATAACAAAGAAAGGATAACACTAAAAAGAAGATAACTGAAAAATCAATATAAAAAAGAAAGGGTGAAGAAAAATGGAAGCAAACAATATGAAAGCGAAGACAAGACTAAATTTAGCAGGAGAAGTTGAGTTATTTAGGATGTTTGCTTTGTTATCACTAATAGTTATAGCGGTAGCTCTCTTTGTGGTACCTGCAGTAAATGCTGTAAATGAATTAGGGACGCCTACAATAAATATAACTTTGAAAAGTCAGAGTCCGGATCCTGTTGAGCCGGATAAGACTGCTGAGCTCAAATTTACAATCCGTAATAGAGGAAAGGTTGCTGCAAAAGATGTGGTTGTGCAGCTAGTTCCAGAGTTTCCATTAAGCGTTTTTGGAAAAGAAACTGAGAGCATAGGTGATTTAAGCGGCGGAGAAGATATTGGTGAAGCAACTGATGTCGTATTTAAAGTCAAAGTTGAGAAAGATGCGACAGAAGGAGACCATAAGGTAAAATTAAAAATAAAGTATAATGGAGTATGGTCAGAAACACAGAATTTTGTTGTAAGAGTAAGAACATTTGATTCAATATTAAATATTGAGGAATACAGTTTTGAGCCTGATGAGATAAAAGCAGGAGAGCCATTTAAATTAAAATTAAAATTAAAGAATTATGCAGATAATTATTTGAGAGATGTAAGCGTAAAGTTGGAGATAGATGGGACAAGCTTTGCTCCTGATAAATCAACTAATGTGAAAGTCATAAAAGAATTTGCTGCATATAAGACAGAGGAAATTGATTTCAACTTGATAAGCGACAACACATTGACAGCAAAGCTCCATAAGATGATTGCAAGAATAACTTATGTCAACAATCTTGGAAGCAGTTTTGCAAGAAACAGCACACTTGGCATTGCAGTAAAAAGCGAGCCTGAGTATGTACTGAACATTGACCAGACAGAAGTGTTCTCGAAGAAAGACAAAGGCAAGGTTGTTGTCTCTTTCTATAACACAGGAGCAAGCGACATCAATTTCGTCTCGCTTGAATTAGCTGAAAACGATGACTTTGAAATATTATCTCCTAAGAATGTTTATCTTGGCAATATAGAAAGTGATGACTTTGAGAGCGCAGATTATAACATTTATGTCAAGGAAGTAAAGAAAGAGATTGAATTGAAGCTAATAGCTAAATTCAAAGACAATTATAATAAGGAATATAGTAGGCAAATATCATTGCCGTTAAAGCTTTACTCTGAGAAAGATGCCATCAAATATACCCTGAAAAAGGCTGAAAGCAAAGCTACGCAGATAATATTTGGGATGATTGGAGTGCTGCTTGCTGCATTCTGGGTGTTTATGCTGGTGGATTGCTACAACAGCAAATTAACAAGAAACAAAAAAATAGCTTGGTTTGTGATAATGGCGCTTTCATTTGTATTTGGAGCAGTTGCGTATTATTTTATTGGAAGGAGCAAGAGCATTTGATTAGATTTTTTTATTATAATCAAAATTAAGGCAGTGGCTACGCCGGCGAGCACTAGCATAGATAATAAATGAGTTGCTCCTCCCAAATTTTACGAAAATTTGATAAAAGTGTGCGACATAAAGTCGCACTAACGGCTTAGTCATTAGTTTGTCTTGCCCGTCGCAACTTAAAATGTTTTCATTTATTTGTGCTCGCCAAAATTGGCTGTAGCCACTGCCTTAACTTTGGAGAGATTATTGTAGTATGAGGTTATCATGCTGAACGAATATTTCAATCTTGCATTAAAGAATCTGCTGAAAAGAAAGCTGAGAAGCTGGCTCACTATGATCGGCATTTTTATAGGCATTGCTGCTGTTGTCTCTCTGATAGGATTAGGAGAGGGATTAAGGACAGCAGTTCTCTCTCAATTTAGCATGTTAGGGACTGATTTTATAACTGTGCAGGCTGGAGGGGTGCAGTTTGGGCCGCCTGGCTCTGGAGTTGTAAAGCCTCTTACAAAAAATGATGTCAAAGACCTGAATGATGTAAATGGTGTTAAGTTCGCAATAGGAAGATTGATCAAGACAGGCAAGACTGAGTTTGATAAAAAAGTGGGATTTAATTTTGTAGGAAGTATGCCAGATGGCGAGCAGAGAAAAGAAATAGAGAAGATTCTCGGCGTCAAGGCTGAAAAAGGCAGATTGTTAAAAGATGGAGATAGGCTTAAGGTAGTGCTAGGAAAACATTTGACTGAGATGGATCACTTCGGAGAAAAAGTAAAGATTGGAAGCAAGATCCTTGTGCAAGACAAGCAATTTGAAGTAGTTGGAATATTAGAGAGCAAAGGCAGTTTTATCATTGATACTGTTATCTTCATGAACATCGATATGATGCGAGAGGTATTTGACAAGAAAGATGATGTAAGCGCAATACTTGTAAAGACAAGAGATGGAGCTAACATGGATATTGTCAAAGAGAATATTGAGAAACTCCTGAGAAAGACAAGAAAAACAGATGAGGGAGAAGAAGATTTCAGGGTTGAGCTTGCAGCAAATAATCTTGCAGCACTAGATTCTACATTATTTGCAGTGCAGCTTTTTGTCTACATAATTGCAGGAATTTCTTTAGTAGTAGGAGGCATCGGGATAATGAATACAATGTATACAGCAGTGGTAGAAAGGACTAAAGAGATAGGGATAATGAAAAGCATCGGCGCAAAAAATAAGGATATTTTTGCATTGTTCTTCTTTGAGTCTGGATTATTGGGCATGGTAGGAGGGATTATAGGTATCGGAATTGGAGTTGGATTAGCAAAAGGGCTTGCATACATTGGAAGCCTGCAGCTAGGGAGCAATCTTATTCAAGCAAAGATATCTTTGCTGCTTATAGTTGGAGCATTGCTGTTTTCGTATCTGATAGGAAGCCTTGCAGGGATATTGCCTGCAGTTCAGGCAAGCAAATTGAGCCCGGTTGAAGCACTGAGGTATGCGAAATGAAGACAGATTATTTCAAATACGCAATCGATAACCTATTGCACAGGAAAATGCGAAGCTGGCTTACAGTGCTCTCTATACTCATAGGCATAACAGCAATATTTGCATTAGTGAGCTTTGGCCAGGGATTAAGCAGCTATGTTGATACCATAGGAAACGAGGCCGGGAGAGACAAGCTTCTGTTTCAGAGCAGCACAACTGCAAATCCTGGTGCAGATGATACATTCTCACTTAAGAAAGAGGAGATTGATTTCTTGAGGAAGGTAAATGGAATCAAGGAAGTTGCAGCTACATATATCAAGGTTGCAGAGACAGAGTTTGACAAGCAAAAAAAATATGTATTTACATTTGGCATAAAGCAGAATGAAGAATATAAGCTTGTTGAAGAAGCATTCACATTAAAATTAGATAAAGGAAGAAGACTGAAGCACGGAGACAAATTTGATGTTATGCTTGGATACAATTACCAGCTGCCAAGTAAGATTTTTAAGAAAGTAATAGGATTAAGGGATAAGATAAAGATAAATGGCAAGGATTTTGAGGTGGTAGGATTCTATAAATCTATAGGCAATCCCCAGGATGACAGCAACCTCTATATCACTGATGAAGCATTTGAAGAACTTTATCCAGCGCTTGTTGATAAGTTTCAGTTTGGGATTGCGAGAAGCGAGAAATCTGTGGCTAGCAAAGAACTGGCAGAATTTGCTGAAGATAAATTAAGGAGATTCAAAGGCCTTGACAAAGGAGAAGAGGATTTTTCTATCCAGACATTCCAGCAGGCTGTTGAGACTTTTACAAACATACTTAATGTCATAAATGCAGTGCTTGTTTTGATTGCGCTGATTTCATTGTTGGTTGCTGGAGTTAACATAACAAATACAATGTACACTGCTGTTCTTGAGAGGACAAAAGAAATAGGTGTGATGAAAGCAGTTGGGGCGCAGAATAAGGATATTATGATGATATTTTTGCTTGAGTCTGGGATGTTGGGGTTAATAGGCGGAGTGCTTGGTGTTGTTTGTGGATATTTTATTGCAAGCATAGGTGGGCAGATAGCAGTAGGTTACGGGTATGCTATTTTGCAGCCAGTGTTTAGCTGGGTGCTTGTTGTTGGATGCTTGGGGTTTGCTTTTTTTATCGGAGCAATTGCTGGGTTGTTGCCTGCGAGGCAGGCTAGTAAGTTGAGGCCAGTGGATGCACTGAGGTATGAGTAATCTTTATATACTTGGATTTATTATTTATTGATATTAATTAGGTTATCCGTATTAATTAGGTTGTTAGGATTTAAGTTTAAGAGTTTAATATTATATAAGATTTTAACATTATAAAAAAGAGGGCGATAATTTGGTAGAACTAAATGTATTCTCGAATTTCCTGATAGCGATGGCTTTAGGAGCAATGGTCGGCTTTGAGAGGGAGATTGCCCAGCTCAAAAGCGTTGCCAAGGAATTTGCTGGGTTGAGGACATTTATACTTATTTCTTTGTTAGGTGCAATCACTGGCTATCTTGCGAATGTGAGCAATTCTAATACACTATTTATTGTTGCTTTAGCTGGTGTTTTTTTCATTACGATTGCTGGATATACTGTAACTAGCTTTATCTATAAGAAAGTAGGCGCAACTACTGAGGTAGCAGCATTGCTGGTGTTTCTGTTTGGTGCAATGACAACAACTGGATTTAGAGAACTTGCGATTATATTTACGATAATTGTCACAGTTGTACTTGCTATAAGGCCAATATTAGCTGGATTTGTAAAAAAGGTTGAAACAGCAGAGATATATGCAACATTGGAGCTTGCTGTTATATCATTGGTAATTTTACCGTTTCTTGCAAATAAAAGTTATTCGCCTTTAGATATTCCAATACTAACAGATATAATAAAAGTCATGCCGTTTTTTTCAATTGAGACAGTTGCGCAGCTTGCTGTATTTAATCCTTACAAGATTTGGCTGATGATAGTATTTATTTCGGCAATAAGCTTTACAGGATACATCTCGATTAAGATTGTAGGAGCCGAAAAAGGTCTTGGATTGACAGGATTCTTAGGAGGCTTAGTCTCAAGCACAGCTGTCACGACAAGCTTAGCTCAAGAAAGCAAAAGAACAACCGCAGTATTCAGACCATTTGTGCTTGGAGTAGTCATTGCTTCATCTACAATGTTCTTAAGAGTAATGCTTGAGGTACTTGTCGTTAATAGCTCATTAATCAAGTTTGTTGCACTACCACTTGGTGTTATGGCATTGACAGGGTTTATTGCTGCATTTATTGTCTGGAATAAAGAAAAGAAAGAACATGCTAAAAAAATTGATTTCAAGAGTCCATTTGCCTTACTGCCGGCAATTAAATTTGGATTATTTTTTGCATTTGTATTATTTGCTGCAAAATTGGGGCAGATATTATACGGCAGCAAAGGTATCTATCTTGCTTCGTTGCTTTCTGGATTAGTTGATGTTGATGCAATAACATTAAGCATGTCAAGCCTTGCTCTTACAGGGGATATTTCTTCAAAAGTAGCTGTAACAGCAATTACGATTGCTGTGTCTAGCAATACAATAGTTAAGGGAGGGATCGCTTATTTATTTGGTGCTCGAGAGTTTGGATTGATGATAATCAAGATATTTGGATTGATATTATTGCTTGGGCTGGCTAGCACATTATTGCTTTAGACAGAAAAATTTATATTCTTATTTAGTGAGTTATATGTAAAATGAACTTTTTTGACGCGATTGCATTGATAGTTATTGCTTACGTATTGCCTATACCGTTTGCTTGGTATATAGTACACAATAAAATAAAGATTTTTATCCGTCTTGGATATTTTAATTATATATTGTCTTATGGAACTTGCTTTGCTATAGGTTATTTTTTATTTGTTGTTCATCCACAACTATCTTTATTTAAGTTAAGTACTTATTATACATTTATACCTGGCATAGTTATAGCATTATTTGTCATATATTTAGATATTAAGAGACAGGCAACTTTTCCGTTCAGAACATTAATAGGATTACCTGAATTTATGCCTCGCAAATATAAGAGCAAGCTTATCACTTCAGGAATATTTGGCTATATCAGGCATCCTAGATATCTGGAATACATATTGTCTGCACTGGCGATGGCGTTTATTACAGGATTAATTATCTCTTACATATTTTTTATCTATACGCTTTTTGCGTTCAATATTCTTGCAGGAATAGAGGAGAAAGAGCTTGTCCAGAGATTTGGGAAAAAGTATCTTGCTTATATGAAGAAAGTGCCAAGGTTTATTCCTAAATTATAACTTTAAGGAAATCTTTATTCTAGTTTATTTCTTAATCTTTTTATGCTCTCTTCTTCCTGATGAACTCTCTCTCTAATCTTCTGTGATATCTCCAGTGAGATATTTTGTTCCACAAGATTACAGTCAAGCCTGCGCCTATGCTTTCAGTTGAGCCTACTGCTGCAAGAACCCAGCCATTGTACATCAATCCAGAAACTGCAGCGATTATGCCTGTGATTGGAGCCAAAGAAGAGCCAATCAACAATCCTAGTCTTGCAGGGTTAGTGAAATCCTGCCTTAATGCCTCAATAATTTTTTCCCATCTTGTGTGAGGTTTTAATTTCTTTTCTTTGATAAGAGCTTCAACACTATGATAGTACATGCTGATGCTTAAGATTGCAGTTGTCAATGAAAGTGCAACGCTGCTAAGCCCAAACAAAATTCCTGCATAGATAATGTGACCAGCGACCAATAAATGCTCAACTTTGTATGCACCATAAGTTGCAAGGATAAAAATTGGTACCAATATTTTCAATCTTTTTAGAAGAAATTTCCAAGAAAAACCAGATCCTCGCAATGCCATCAATTCAGCCGTCTCTCCCATCAGATCATCTGCGCTTGCTGCAAATATCTTTCCAAAGCCATGTGAATATTTTTCCAGAATATGAGCGATTGGTCCTACAAAAAGCATTCCTTTGATTATATTTTGCGCTATTGCTGTTCTTTCATGCGCATTATCACTGATTATACGGAATATAATATAATCAACTGCCAACGGATAAAGAATTTCGTTTAAATGCGCGACAAAATCCTGCTCGTGTTTTGTTATGCCTGTGTTGTTTATATCAATCAAGACTATCTGCTTGAACTTTGTCTTGTATCTTAAGATTGTGTTTAAATCCTTGTCTAAATCAACTTTATGGGCTTTTGCATGCTTGTAATCCTCTTCTGTGAAGAGAGGCTTTTTGCCGTCTTTTAATAATTGAGGGAGCCATGTTGTGATGCAAAAATGCTGGCTATGGATGCTGATATCTGAAACTGCTTTCAATAATGCATCTGGAGTCTTTTCAAATATCCTTATACCAACGGCCTTACCTTCTTCTATAACACTGATTAGCTTTTCCCTGTTATGGGGAGTCTCTTTCAGGATATATTTGATCTCATCTGGAAGAAATTTTTCGTTTTTTGGAGTCAATTCTTCAGGAATGGAAATGACTTTTAATGCATAATTGTCATCTTCTCTTATGCCTTCTTTCTTAAGCAGGTTGTCTATGCGGTTTTTTAGGTATTTGAGCATTATTTATGATGAAGCAACAACCTTTTTATATTTATCTCTTATTAATGCTTTTTTATGAAATGCGAACTATGCAAAAAACAGATAGAAGAATTATTTTTGAAGAAGATTAAAGGCACGTATATTAAGGACAGCAAAGGCAAGAAGCATATTGTGTGTTTTGAGTGCCAGAAGAACTTGGAGAATGATAAGGAAGAGATACTGAAGAAGATAGTAGTCTGAGAATTTATAGATTGTTATTAATAATTCATTTTTGTTTCAAGTGATTTCATATTTGCCCCTGTAGCATAGCGGTTAATGCGTCGCTTTCGTAAAGCGAAGATCGCAGGTTCAAATCCTGCCAGGGGCTTTAGTACATGGAGTTCAACTCCCCCTTGGCGCCAGATTGGCGCCAAAGGTTTTTAAATTGCTCATTCTTGGAGGTTATTACAATGAAGCTGGACATCCATGATACCCAAAGAAAACTGATAAGATGTGAGGAACGGCTTGAAGAATCTGATATTCTTCCGGAAAATAAGAAGCTTATAAAAGAGTTTAAGCAATATCTTAGGACAAAGGATCTCAGTGATTGCAGGATATTGAAGTATTGTTCTTGTCTGATGATTATATCAAAACTAGTGCCAAAGCCATTCAGAGAATTTACACATGATGATATTTATGCTGTAGTTAATCATGTCAGAAATAAAGGTTCAGCAGAATGGACTAAGTTAGGCTACAATGCTATAATGAGAGGATTCTTCAGATGGTTATCAGGCAATGATAAAGAATATCCGGATATTGTTAAAAACCTTAGGACAAGGATGCCTCAAAATCAGCAGCAGCTTCCAAATCAGGGTGATCTTATAACTGAGAATGAAGTTAAGAAATTGCTTGAATTTACCAAGAATCAGCGTGATAAAGCATTTGTATCAGTCTTATGGGAAAGCGGCACAAGAATAGCCGAAATCCTAACTCTTAACATCAAAGATGTTTCATTTGATAAATTTGGCGGCTTTATCACAGTCATAGGCAAGACAGGCTCCAGAAAGATTAGATTAGTAAGTTCTATCCCTTATCTGGCAAACTGGTTAGAATCGCATCCATGTAAAAGAGATAGAAATGCTCCTCTCTGGGTTTGTTTGCATGGCAAGAACAGAAAGAACAGACCAGTGTACAGGACAATTGCCAAGATATTAACTGAATTATTTGAAGATGCAGGCATAAAGAAAAGATGCAATCCTCATAGTTTCAGGCATGCAAGGGCAACCTACCTTGCAAATCATCTGACGGAATTCCAGATGAACCAATACTTTGGCTGGAAGCAAGGAGGAGCCATGGCTTTCACATATGTTCATTTAAGCTCTAGAAATACAGATGCTGCATTATTGAAGATACACGGGATAGATTCTAAAACAACAGAAGAAAAGAGTGACTTAAAGCCAAGAGTATGTGATAGATGTGAACAACTTAATGCACATAATGCAAGTTATTGCTGCAGATGCGGTTTTATTCTGGATAAAGTATTAGCTGTAGAGACAGCATTGAAGGAACAGGAACTTGTTGACAAGGAAATCATTGGCGAAAAGTATTCAGATATATTTGAAGATAAAGAAATACTTAGCCTTATACTTAAGAAGATTAAAGCCAGGAAATTATTAGAGATGCAAGTTAGCTTGTAGGTTTCCTAAATCTATCTCTGAGTATTTCCAGCTTTTCTTGTTCTATTTCCTTATCTGCCTGCTTACAAAGCTCATCAAGCTTCGTCAGCCATCTTGGTATTTTTATCTCTTTCATCTTTGTCCAATATCCATAACAATTTATCCATCCTGTCCATCTTGTACATCTTCTCTGATAATACATCTCTAACAAAATCACAGACTGAATGATAATTCAGTTTTGCAGCTGTCTTTATGACATCTTCTTTGAATTGTTTCGTAGTCCAGATCTGAATGCGGTGGGTATTAGTCATTTTGAATGAATAACAGCAAGGGCAAAGTTTCTTTTTTCTCAATGATCATGAATGCCCTTGTTAAGAATTTCTTGTATGTGGCGTAGCTTTCCAGAGTATAACTGAGATCAGTATTAGATTTGAATAATTGAGGAAAATTTTCTCTTATTGGTTTCTTTAATCTTATGATGTTTTTACTATTTGTACTATCATTATAGTAGATTCTGCCTTTGGTGATTACAGGCTCAGCAATCATGCTACCAACTCCTTTATTTCCTTATATCTCCATCTAAGTGTTCTTGGTCTTACATTCAGGACTGAACTGATCTCTTCTTGAGTTAATCCTAAATTCTTAATAGTGCTTGTTAAATACAATATGCTTGCAGAAATTACACATGGGTTTTTGCCACAGAGATAATTTGTTTTCTTTAATCTCTTAAGAACTCTCATGGCATACCATGCTGCCCTAGCTTTCAATCTGAATTTGATGAAAATCTCAGTTAATTTATCTTCAATCTGCTCAAGTGGAACTTTTTCTTCAGTGTTCTTGATTATGTATTTATTTGCCTTGCTTATGGCTTCTTTATCTTTATCTATTGTTATTGCCAAACTAATTACATCTATCGGGAAGTTGGCTTTTTTACACGCAATATGCACACAACCTGACATCAGTTCATCTATGCTTTTACCAATAATTAAGCCAGCATCAAGCAAGTTTTCATAAATAATCATAGAATCGTCCACAAGATACGCAGGAAGCTTCAGATTTGATTCTATCCTTCTAAGAATCGTAAATGCTTTGGCAAGATTCTTGTCCTCATTCGTCATAGACTTAAACCTGTTGGGCTCTATATTAGTTCCTGCTGTTCTAACCAGCTTGAGTGGTCTGATAGCCTCTGGCGTGTAATCATCTGCCACTAAACCGCATCTTGCACATGAAGATTCTTCATTGGCAGAGTCTATGTTAAATTTTCTTGAGCCGCATTCATTGCATTCCATCTTCTCCCCCACTAACTAACTGTTATCCAATCGTTATCCAGAACACCGCTTAACCCCCTATCTTCTCTTGAGCAGAAGTTATATTTAAGCCTATCAAGATCCCCGTTTTCCCGTTTTTCGCGATTCCCGTCCCCCCGTTGCCCCGTTCCCCCGTTATCGCAGATTCCCCGATTCCCGTTTTTCACGATTTCACGTTTCCCCGATTTCCCGATTCCACGTTTTCAGGTTTTCCGTTTTTCCCGTTTTCAGGGGTTCACGTTTCTAGGATTTTAGGGTTGCAAGATTTGAGGGTTATAGAAATATCTAGAACGAGAAATTATAAGGTTATAGAAATAGTCGGAGAGAAGACATCTACTGCCTTCTCTCCGTTTTGTGTGGATGTGTGTTTAGCTGAATTTAAGCTTTTGAATCTTGATCCTGAATTCTTTTAGCTCCTGATTCTCTTCACACATCTTCTCGATGAAATCTTTGGTATTGAGATTATTAAAAACACAATACTGCCTGATTTCAATGCTATACTTGTCTCTGATTTCTACCATGATGCTTGCCTCAGATAAAATGATAAAAAAATCTACTTGACTTCATTCATGTATCTTGTAGGTGTGACTTTGTAAACTCTTACATTTGTCTTTTCTGGCAATGCAAGATTTTCTAATGAAGTAGCTACCACAAAAGTATCTTTGCCTTTAGTTGCGGTAACATGCCCTGTGCTCTCATCATGCGCAATGCTTCTGCTTACATCCCTTGCATAGAAATTTGCGCTTGCTGTTGGAAAGCCTATGTATGCAGCAACTGCATCAATCCCTCCCATNNTAAGGAAATACGCTTTCATTTCTCTCTTCAACCAAAGCTATCTGTGTATCATCTCCATCTGCCATAATCTCATATAAGCCAGATTTGACTTTTCGTGCTCTTACTCCGATAACCGCACCATGTGCGCCTATGGCAACATAGCTCGATTCCTTAGCAGTTTCTTCAACCAGCTTTACTTCACCAACTGCATACTCGCTTTGCATGAAAGCATTTACTGCTGCTTCAAGCGCTTTCTTGCCTGTAAGTCCTTCTGACTCAACTGGTACTTCATTTGTTCTTATCCTGTGTTCTGTTGGCATTACTGCCATTGCTGCTGTCATTTTATTTTCCCCCATAAGAGCCTTGCTCTTATCAATCTGTTTTCTAACATCCTTATCTAAAACACCTAGAAATCTAAACACTCTTGTTATCTTTTTATTTCTGTTACTTTTTATGTTGCAGGGGTTATTTATACTTTGCGGTGCGATTTTCCCAACATTGGCTGAATTTTACCACCATTTTTGTTGCTTTATATAGCAACTACTAGAGAATGGTAAAAAAATGGAAAGATTTAAATAATAGCGTCTATTATTACCAGTAAAATGGCACAGCTAATGGAGAAACAGGAAGCTGTTGTGGAAAAAATCAAAAAATTCCCAACAGATACCAAAAAAGCAAAGGAACTGGAAATAATCCATAATTTTTTGCAGTCTGACCAGCATTTTCACAGGAGCATTGTCCGCGGCTGTGTAAATGGGATGGGGTATGCAAATTACATCATCAAGAGATATAGCTTAGTGAATCTTTCTAATGAGCATGTCAGATACGCAATAAATTCCTATAAAGATGAGTTTAAATCTGAATTTATAGATACTGATAAAAAACTGGCAAAGATCTTCTCTAATATGCAAATTACAGTAATGACTGACCTTGTTGGCTTTTATGTCAAGCCATGCGACCTTACAAGGCAGAGGATAACTGACGTTGCCAGAGAATTAAATAAATACGGCAGGCAGTTGTGCAAGATAAATGAAAACAATGAGCATATTCTAGTTTTTGTTGAGAAGAAAAATTTTGAAAGAGTTAAGATGTCAATTGGCGAGGAATTTATTGATAAAGTTCTGAAAGACATCTGCAAGATCGGCTGTATTTTACGTGATGAAGATTTAGATTATACTCCAGGCGTATTTGCCACTGTATTGAATGAGATAGCTTCCAACGGAGTTAGCATCTGGGAAGCCCATACATTG
>DUGA01000045.1 GCA_013331615.1 Candidatus Woesearchaeota archaeon
TTCCCTGTGTTTGACATCGAATGGAAGCCTGTGAGCGAGACAAACAAGAACAGCGCGTTTACGCAAAAATATCTTACTACGATCAAGCAGCTAGCAAAAAATGCCTCCAGCTTTGTTGTTGCAACAGATTATGATATCGAAGGAGAGGTTATTGGATTAAATGTAGTGCGTTTTGCGTGCAAACAAAAAGACGCGCAGAGGATGAAGTTTTCAACATTGACAAATGAAGATCTTGTTGAGGCATATGAAAATCTTTCAAAGCATCTGGACTGGGGACAGGCTAATGCAGGAGAGACAAGGCATATGCTTGACTGGTATTGGGGCATCAACACTTCTAGAGCTTTGATGTCTGCGATAAAGAAAGCAGGCATGTTCAAAATTTTAAGCACTGGAAGAGTTCAAGGTCCTGCATTAAAACTAATTGTTGACAAAGAAAGAGAGATAAAAAAGTTCAAGCCAGACCCTTATTGGCAGATAGAATTATTGGGAGAAGCGAGCAAATCAAAATCTGCAAATAAAAAGATAGATGCATGGCACAAGGAAGATAAGTTCTGGGAAAAAAAGAAAGCAGATGCGATAATGAAGAAGATTGCAGGAGAGAAGAAAGCTATCATATCTGCTGTCGAGAAAAACCAGTTCCAGCAAGCACCTCCTGTACCATTTGATCTGACAAGCCTGCAGCTTGAAGCTTCTAAGACAGTAAGAATCTCCCCAAAAAGAACGCTTGAAATTGCCCAAGAACTTTATATTGGTGGAAACATCTCTTATCCAAGAACTTCTTCGCAGCAATTATCAGAAAAATTAGGCTTTAAAAAAATATTAAATCAGCTGGCAAAACAGAAAGAATACACTAAAGGCGCAGAATTTCTTTTAGCAAAAAAAATACTGCAGCCAAACAACGGAAAAAAGACAGATCCTGCGCATCCTGCAATCTATCCTACTGGAATCGCTCCAAAAGCACTAGACCCAGACAAGAAAAATATTTATGATCTCATCGTCAGAAGATTTTTGGCAACATTTGGTGATGCTGCAACAAGAGAGACAGTAAAGCTTGAGATAGACTGCAAGAAAGAGATGTTTATCGCAAAAGGAACAACCACAGTAAATCCAGGATGGCACACATTGTATGGCAGATTTGCAATGTTCAAGGAAGAGGAGCTTCCAAAAGTCGAGAAAGGAGACGTGATTGATGTTGAAAAGATAATCCTGCATGACAAAGAAACACAGCCTCCATCAAGATATACTGAAGCAAGCATCATAAAAGAGCTTGAGAAAAGGAATTTGGGAACAAAAGCTACAAGAAGCGAAATTGTCGATACTTTATACCATCGCGGATACATAGACGGCAAATCCATGGAAGCGACTGAGCTTGGTATAAGAACATGTGAAACACTAGAAAAACACTGCCCGAAAATAATCGATGAAGAGCTTACTCGGCATTTTGAGCTTGGTATGGAAGAGATAAGAGAAGATAAGAAAAAGCCTGAAGAGATAATTGAAGAAGCAAAAGACATCCTTAATAAGACGATGGATGAATTTAAGTTGAAAGAAAAAGAGATAGGTGAAGAGCTAAAACTGGCAAATATTGATACTAGAGATGAGATGAGCAATCTTGGTGTATGCCCTGCATGCAAGACAGGAGAGCTCCAGATTCGTAGAGGAAAATTTGGTTTTTTTGCGGCATGCAACAGATACCCAGAGTGCAAGACAACATTCTCACTGCCAGCAAACGCATTGATAAAACCTGCTAAAAAATTATGTTTAGAATGTAATTTCCCGATGGTTCTTGTTATCAAGAGAAGCAAACGTCCGCAAGAAGTCTGCTTGAATAGATCATGTCCAGGAAAAAAGCTTGATGATGCTGCGCAGAAATTAGTTGATGAACTTGCATCCGGCGATGTTGAAAAAAAATGCCCAAAATGCAATCTAGGAAAGATGGTTGTCCGCAAGAGTTTGTATGGCGCATTCTTAGGCTGCAGCACATATCCTGCATGCAGATTCGTGAAGAAGCTTGGTAATTTTAATTTCAGGAATAAAGATGGAGCAAACGGAGAGGGAGAAAATAGAGAGCAGAAAAATGAAGAAACTGCAGATAAAGAAAAAGGTAATGATGATAAAGATAGTGGAGAAGAAAGTGATAAGTCTGAAAGTTAAAGTTATTAATTATGATTTTATCTCTATTCTCCCAAGCATATTTTCTAATCGCTCTCTGTGTTCTGCAGAAATGCCTTCTTTTTCCATGAGCTTTCTTAATCTTGTTGCATAATCACCTGACATTGAAGCCCTTAACATCTCTTTAGGATAATCTAAATGAACTGTAGCTTCTGTTGGCTGAAATATTCCAGAAACAATCCTATATGTTGGTTTACCATCTCTAGTCTCAGTTGTCAAAACTTCTGCATTAGGATATCGCTTTGCAGTTTCCGCAAGCTCTAGATGATGTGTTACAACCCATGCTTCATTGCCTGCTTCTGCTATCCCCTCAATATAAGCCTTACCCTGCACAACTGCTTTTAAGTCATAAGTTCCTGATGTAGGCTCATCCAGTATCATTAAACTTCTGCCTCGCGCCAATTTTGCTAGTTCATAAGTTGTCGAGTTTATTACTTTATATGTGCTTTTTGCATGTAAAACATCATGCGTTAATCCTATGTTTGCAAGTATCTTATCAACTAACGTCATTCTTGCGCTTTTAGCGATAACTGGCAGCCCTGCCTGTCCAAATGCCTGAAATATGCCTCGAGCCATGATATAAAATGATTTACCATATTCATTTTCACCAGTTATCAGCCTTAGTGTGCTGAACTCACTGCTTAAGATGTCATTTGGAATTTTAGGATTTGGGATGTTTGTTCCAGCGTATAATAATGGATTTACTGCTTCTCTGATATCACAAAGCCTGACGCCTTTATTGTTGACTATTTCCGGAAATACTATGCTTGCTCCCATTTCCCTCAATTTTCTGAATCCTTTCGCATAAGACATAAAGTAATCAAGAATAACAACTAAATTATAAAAAGATTGATGGTACCATTCAATCTGATGGAATAAGTGACTATATTCAGAGATAGAGTCCTCTTCATCATCATAATCTGCATCATCAAAATCTGCATCATCAAAATCTGCATCTTGCACATCATCAGAAGAATTCGCTGATTCAACAGGGATTGATTTAAATTTATAACCTTTTGACAATGGAAATTTAGAGGCAAGTTCTGTGTAAGATTCTGATATAAAAATCTGCTGAAGTGTNNGCATCTGCTTCCTTTTGCTAAATCCTTAAATTGCCCAAGATAATAAATAAGATTATCTAATAACCCATACATAGAATTCAATTCTGTTATTCCCATATGCATACCTGCAGTTCTTCCAAAAGGCATACCCATACCTGGAGTAGGATGTAACAGGTCTTCTAAATGAGTATACTGCCCACATATATTATCAAATATACCTTGAAATTTGGCATAATCTGGTGAATCTATCAGATACTTTAATGCTTCCTGGCGATGACTTATGAGTCCATAGTCTTGTGATAATTCATGAATAAGATTACTGGCAATTGTTCTTGCAGCCTTTGTCCTAAAAGTGAATAAAGAATCAACAAGCTTTTCAATCTGCAAAGTCTGCATAAATAAAGATTCCATCCGGACAGCAGGATCTCTTCTGTTATGAAAGTCCTTATCTGTACTTATTATATTATTAAGTGTAACTTCTGCCATTTTAGTAGATAATCAGGCAGTTGATTTAAAAATTTGTCGAGAATAAACAGGATATTAATGATTAAATAGACAACAAGAAATAATATCCCAATTAAAAGTATATTGCCTTATTTCATCTGTAATAATACATCTGCTTGAAAATACCGCTGTTACCGCCTGATTCTTTCAGGTTATTTTTTATGTTACCTAGACTATTGTCAATCATAACACACAATGTGCAGATAGGCAGAATCATTGCAATAAAGCTGAAAGGCGGAATGATTAAAGGAACTTCAATAAGAGATAAGAGAGCTATTTTTTTATTTCTCAATATAACAAGCAAAACAATAAAGCAGAAAATGCTGAATGCTGTATTTACAAAAGGAATCCAGCCGATAAACAAGCCGACTAAATCAAGCAGAATTGCGATTGTGAACTTTGTCCGTTTCCAATATAGAGAAGCTTTCTCGACAACTTTATTTTTTATCTTTCTGAACTTTTTAACCGCAGGATGAGAAGTATCTACTACATTGCCTTGATTATCGAGAATTTCAACTTTTGCTTTTTTAGGTTTTTCCATTTGTTAAGAATATTGCAAATCTGCTCATTGTTTAATGCTTTTAACTAATTTAATCAGCTCATCATGCCCAAACACTATAATTCCATTGAGCGAATCCGAGATTATTTTATCTTGCTTTTTTAAATTTTCCTTAAAATTTTGTTCAGTCTGATAAATAGGATGAAGCTTTTTATCATTTACCAGATTAATTTCTTCAACCTCTTTTTTAAGCTTTGAAAATTTGCCATCATCTATTATGAACAAAACATCAATATCTTTTGCCTCTCCTTGTTTTTTTAGCACAGAACCAAATAAGATAGCTGCTGATGCGCTTTTTGCCTTGATTATCTCATTAACCCATCTCTTCACATAAGGAGCTGCATCTACAGATTCCCTTTTCAACAAGAACTGTATATAATCACAGACATAATCATTGCTGAGATTTAAGTCATAGAATATTGCTTTACCTAATATCTTAGAGAGAAATACCCTGTCTTTGACTAGATTTTTAGCTATCTTTAACGCACCCATAGGACTGATGCCAAGCAATTTAGCAATATTATTTGCATTATATGATGATTCAGGATGCCTAAAAACCAATAATATAAAGTTTGCTTCATTTGAGGTAATATCCCTCATATAAACCACCAGTTTAGATATATAAACTCTGAGTTTAAATAGGTTTCGGTTTTAAAATCAATATTTAAGGAAGATAGAAATATATTTACATGCATAACTGTTCAATCAGTAAATTTGTTTAATCTCCTTAACTCTCTCCTTAACATATTCATCTCTAATAGTATCTTTCAAAAGAGCAACAACATCAACGTACTTTCTTTTAGCCTTAGCATATAGTTTATTATTTTTGACAAAAGTCTTCTTGTATTTCTTCTTGAATTCAGCTGCATGCTTCTTTAATGCAACTGGAGGACCTGAATTAACCACAACAGCATCCAATTTTTTGCTATCGATAAAAAACCAAAACAATGCAGTTTTCCTCTTGTCCCATGACCAACTGCTATGATGCAATTTAAATTCATTGTCTACAAGCTTTATTTTAATATGATCAAATGCCTTCATTAGTTTTGCGCCAACCACATCTCTCTTTCCAGAGAGTGAATCAACATTTAAGACATACAATTTCTTGTTAGTTGTTTCTTGTTTTTTTAATACATCAAGAGTAACTTCTTTTATTTCAAAAAACTCTTTAGTTGGATGCCCTAAAAATTTCTTTGCTGCAGAGATAAAATTAGCATACTGCCCATAGCCTAAAGCTGCTGCTGCATTTCTGTCTTTCTGTACAGGGTCAATAACGATAATAGGTGAATGTGTTTTTGCCTTGTTGACATTAAACAGCACTTCTGTCTTGTTTTTATAGTACTTTTTTACATCAATTATTACCTTATCAGTTTCGTGATTTATTTCAAGAGGCCATCTAGATGCTGCAGTTAGCAGATTTAAAAATCCGCCATAATAAACCACAAGTATCTCTAAGATATACCCAGAAAATCCCTGGATATAGCTTTCTGCTCCATAGACAGCGACAGATTTGCAGAACTGCTTTGCCAATCGAATGTCATCTCTTAGTTTCTCATTCGAATTTTTATTAACCCAAGATGCATGCAAAGGACTAACGTCTGTGATATTTTTTGCATCTTTTGCCTGCTTAATATCTAATATTGGTACAATCTCAAAAGTGAATTCACTAATAGGATTATTATTAACAGATTTGCCATTAACAAATTTATTACCAATCACTAACTTATTCATTTTTTCAACTATTTGAAAATAATCTCTTGAGCCATGAAGCCTGTTGACTTTCTGATGCTTAAATGCAGATTTTAGTTTTTTTTCTAATATATCAGAAAGCTCTGCACTTTTACCTGCAAACTTTTTGTAATTAAACATCACAAATATGTCTGCATCATAGGAATTCTTCAGCCAGGTGCCTTTTGCGCCAGAGCCGCCTAAGAATGCTTTTGCATGGTTTTTAGAGAATTTTTTCTGTATTTTTGCAACAAATGCATCTATTCTAGCTGCCAACTGCTTCTCATCATGCTTTGTTGGCTTGATATCTAGCAAAACTAAGTCAAATATCTGCATAAATTTTTTATCTGCCATCCTATAATCGAGAGTATAAAGAGAGTATATATAATTAACTAAATTTTTATATCAAAACATATTTTCTATTTTGCATGGGAACGCCAGATAGTTTCAATCTTCTTGAAAGCATTGTCTGCCCTAACTGCATTGCTAAGGCAGAAGACACAAAGATATACCCTTTTGCAAATCCTAAAAAAGGCGTAGGTGGTGTTACAATAGTAAATATAGGTGCACATGCTGGAATAAATGATCTGCAGACACATGATCTTGAAGATATGTGCGAAGAGTTTAGGTTCCCTGGCTTAGTAGCTTATGATCTTAGAGATGGCATAATAATACCTGAGCCTGGCGAAGTAAATGTTTTAGATATGTGTTCTGCTTGCGATACTAGATGGGAAGGCACTCTAGCTCTTAAACATGTGAAAGGCACTGATAAAATAGCTACTACCAAAGCAGTATTAAGTGCAAGAATACCAAATAGTGTACTGCCGTATCTGGATCAAATGACAAACCATCCTTTATACACCATTGAAATAGAACAGGAAGAAGACGGCAATAATCAAGGAAGACTTACAACAGTTACAATAATTCCAAAATTGGAAGAATGCATCAAGCACCATATTAGTGTACAAAAAGCATATTTACAGGCAATTGCTGCAACAGAAGGGATTTATCAGGAATTATTAAGATATGTCAGAAGCATTGACGACAGGCATAATGGATATGCAGACAGAATAGAAAAAAAGAAACAAGGTCTATCCGGGAAGTTAGCAGTTATCCGGCGACAGCCTTCTGAAGATAAAAATAAGTGGGTTTATCTTGATAAAGTTCAAAGATGGCGTGGATCAACTTGGAGCTATAGGAATGATGTAACAAATTTGTGCCTTGCGCTTGCATATTTATGCCATGAAAAAGATCCTGAGCAAGCTAGGGTATATGTGGCTAATATCCATAATGCAAATATTCAGCCAAATAGTGAAGTAGACATAAGAAAAGAATTTAGTGATGGGCTAGGATATATGGCAAATTTTAGGTCTGGCAAAGAGAAAAGAAGATTAGCTGGAAATTTATTTATAAGCTTTAGTGGTTTAGATGAATTATTTAAACTAAAGATATATAGTTATAAAAAACCGCCTTTTAAAAAAACTCCTGCATAATTTTGCATTTTGTCACCCAAAGACTTATATACCTTAAAGCCTCAACTAAAGAGAATATAAATGCCTTAACTGGCATGAATAAAAGCTATAAAATTATTAGCAGCTAAAAGGAGGAATGATTAATATGGAAGGAATGTGCAAAAAATGCCACGGGATTTTTAAATTAGTATTAGGAGTCTTGTTGTTATTATGGGCTTGGAAATGGCCAGCGCTTGACTGGAGAATGTTTTTTGGTGCATTGCTGGTGGTAGGAGCACTGTTGAAATGGTTTGCCCCAAAATGTCCAGGATGCGAAGCTTGTGCAGGTCCAGCGCCTGTAAAAGGAAAGAAGAAAAGATAAGCAGTTTTTTATTTTGTTTTTTTTTATTTTGTTATCATCTAATCTACTTTTTCTCTAGCAGCAAATTATTATCTTCATATTTGACTATGCCTAAAACAATTTAGAGTGTGATCATTGGTCATGCCGATAGCCTGCATAAAAGCATAGCAGATTGTGGAGCCTACAAATTTAAAACCTCTCTCGATAAGATCTTTGCTCATCGCATCAGATTCCCTTGTTGTTGCAGGAATTGCCTTAAGAGAGGTATATTTAGGGTCAATCTGCTTGCCATCGGAAAATTGCCAGATATAGGCATCAAAAGAGCCAAACTCCTCTTGTATTTTAAGAAATTTTTTTGCATTGAGGATGGTTGCAGAGATCTTTAGACGATTGCGAATGATGCCTATATCTTGAAGCAAACGCATCGCATCTTTGCTGTTATACCGAGCAACCTTAGCTGCATCAAAGCCGCTGAAAGCTTTGCGATAATTTTCTCGTCTGTTGAGGACAGTCTGCCATGTCAGGCCTGCTTGCGCACCTTCTAAAGTTAGAAACTCAAATAATTTCTTATCATCATGGACTGGAACACCCCATTCTTTATCATGGTACTCAGCCATAAGCGGATTATTATCTGCCCACATGCATCGTCTTTGAGGTTTAGCTTCTTTAGCCATGAATACTGTTATCAACGGTTAAAGTTTATAAATATTTATATATTGAAGATATATTCTTCTTTCATGCAACCGAAAAAACACAATGATAACACAAGTCTGCCGAAAAAAGCGATCATACTTGCAGGTGGATTAGGCACTAGGTTAAGGCCTTTGACACTTACTGTTCCAAAGCCGATGATTGATGTAAATGGAAAAACACTGACTGAGCATATTTTGGATATCTTGAAAAAATATGAAATAAATGAAGTTTATCTCTCTGTAAGCTATCTTGGGCATAAGATACAGGAATATTTTGGAAATGGCATAAGACAAGATGGCGGACAGAAAGATTTTGGAGTCAAGATTAATTACTTAAATGAAGAGAAGCCTATGGGAACTGCAGGACCATTGCTTATCCTAAAAAGAGAAAAAAGACTGCAAGAATTAAATGAGACATTTGTCATGCTAAACGGAGATAATTTGTTTTCACTGGATTTTAAAAAAATGTATGAGCTGCATAAAAAAAATAATGCTGTTGCTACAATCGGATTGACTAGAGTAGAAGATCCAAGCAAATATGGAGTTGTCAGAATTGATAACAAATTTAATTCAGAGAAGAGTGATAAGTCAAAGAATAATAAAGATTTCGTAAAGATACTCGAATTTGTTGAGAAGCCAAAGAAAGAAAATGCACCTAGCAATCTTATCAGCAGCGGCTATTACATACTTGAGCCTGAAGTGTTTGATTATCTTCCAGAAAAAGATTTTGCGATGATGGAAAAAGAGGTCTGGCCAGCATTGGCAAAAGCAGGAAAATTATTCGGCTTTATCTCAGACGGGCAGTGGTTTGACACAGGCACCATGGAAGCGTATGAGACAGTTAAGAAGGAATGGAAGGGCGTTTGAAAAATAGAAAAGCTTTTATATTAGTTATACATGTATAATTGCATGGAAGTTGAAACCATACTTAAAAAATGGGGAAACAGTTTTGGAGTGATTATACCTAGAACAGAGATTAAGAAGCATAATTTTAAGGTTAACCAGAAAGTTATTGTTAGTCTCGATAAAAAAGAAACAACAAAAGTCAAGGATTTATTCGGAATGTTTGCGGACCTGAAATCAGACACCCAAAATATCTTAAAGACAATAGACAAGGAGTTGGATATAGGACGATGAGATATTTCTTTGATTCTTATGCTATTATTGAGATTTTGAAAAGAAACCAGAGTTATGGCAGATTTAGTGATGCGGAGATAGTAACTTCAGACCTAAATATAGGTGAAGTTTATTATTATCTGCTAAAAACTGCAGGCAAAGAAAATGCCGATTTATGGTACGGAAAGATGAATGCAAGACTAATTCCGATCGATACAAATACTGTAGTCAATGCAATGTATTTTAGATTTAAAAATAAAAGAAATGACCTGTCACTTATTGATTGCATAGGCTACTTATTGGCATTGTCTAACTCTATGAAATTCCTTACAGGAGATAAAGAGTTTGAGCATAGGGAAAATGTTGAGTTTGTTAAATAAAAAATGTTTTCGCAAAAGATATTCAAGGCATATGATATCAGAGGAGTGTATCCTGCTGAAATAAATGAGGAAGCTGCGTTTAAGATAGGCGCAGCATTAGTTAAGTTTCTGAAGTTAGGCAGCAAAGATAAGAAATTAGATAATTCAGATAAAACTGCATATGTTGCTGTCGGCAGAGACATGCGCACACATTCCCATGATCTCTTTGATGCACTTGCAGCTGGCATAACAAGCTCTGGAGTTTCTGTTGTTGACATTGGCTTGTGCAGCACTGACATGCTATATTTTACAGTTGGGAATTACAGATACAATGCAGGAATAATGATAACTGCTTCGCATAATCCGCCTCAGTACAATGGAATGAAGTTTGTCAGAGAGAATGCAATCCCAATAGGAGAAGAATCTGGATTAAAAGAGATCCAAAAACTTGTTAATGAAGACAAACAGATAGCTCAAAAATATCAGCAATACCTTAATGGAGAAGGTTGTGAAGGATGCTCTTGCGCAAATATCACAAGAAAGGATGTAATGGATGATTTTGTAAAACATGTTTTAAATTTTATCGATGCAAAAAAACTGAATGATGAGGATAAAAATCCGAAGTTCAGGAAGCTAAGAGTTCTGGCAGATGCAGGCAATGGGATGGCAGGATTAGTTGCACCAAAAATATTCTCTCATCTGAAATGCAAGCTCATCCCTATGTGTTTTGAATTAGACGGAAGTTTTCCAGACCATCAGCCAGACCCATTAGTGCCAGAGAACAGGAAGAAGATAGTTGCAAGGATGAAGAAAGGAGAAGCTGATATAGGAATAGCTTTTGATGGAGATGTTGACAGGTGCTTTTTTATAGATGATAAAGGAGAGTTTGTTCCTGGTGATTTCATAACTGCATTGTTTGCTGAGCATTTTCTGATGAGGTATGGGAAGGGCATTATATTATATGATGTTCGTGCAAGCTGGGCTGTCAAAGATACTGTTGAGAAAAATAATGGCAAAGCAATCATGATGAGAGTTGGCCATGCTTTCTTCAAGCAGAAAATGCGAGTGGAAAAAGCAGTATTTGGAGGAGAAGTTTCTGGGCATTATTATTTCAGGGAGAATTTCAACTGCGATTCTGGGATAATTCCTGCATTGCTGATGCTGCAGATACTTTCTAATACAGGCAAAGAAGGAAAAGTTGCAAAATTGAGTGATCTTGTGGCGAAATTTAAGGATTATCATGTTTCTGGTGAAATAAATTCTGTTGTTGAAGACAAAGAAGCTGCTATCGAGAGATTGAAGAAGAAATATAGTGAAGGAAATAATAGGGTGAAAATATATTTCATCGACGGAATTTCAGTAGAATATGATGACTGGCATTTTAATGTAAGGAAGAGCAATACTGAGCCGTTGTTAAGATTAAATTTAGAAGCAAAGTCAGAGAAGCTGATGAAAGAAAAGATAAAGGAAGTGACAGAGATTATAAAAGATAAGCCTTAAAAATAGAGTATGGGATATTTTAATCAGCTGTATAATTTAATTTTACCCTGTGCGGTTCATATCTAGGATCATTTGTTGTTGTACCAAGTGAATCTAAAAATGATTGAGGAGTAATTCCTGCTTTTTCTAATAAGCGTATTGTCTTGTTTCTGGCTTTCGCTATAGTATCAAAGTCTACTTGACCTGAATAATGTGGTAAATCTTGAAATATAAGTTTAGCATCCCTATATTCTGTTTGGGTTAAAAAACCTTTTACATCTAGGCAATGAGTGATGAAATCGGGGTCAAATGTGACAACTTTGCCATCATAACCGACAACATAGTGTTCAAGCTGCCTGTCAACAACATCCATCAGACCCAATGAATGCAAGATTCCAAGATGTACCCCTATCGCATCCAATGATGCATGGCTGTCACGCATAGAAGGAAGATGTTCTCTAAGATACCATAGATTTTTTGCATCTGCATCCAGTACTTTTATCTTAGGAGTTATCCTGCCGATCCCTGCGCCTGTTAATTCTTCAGATGCTGCAAACTTCCCATATAGCTCTTCTAATACTGCCAATAATAACGGTTCAGGTATCAGCCTTACCTTTTCCTTAGCTCTGTTATCACCAGAAATAAGCAGTTTATTGCCTGAAACCAATGCATTATACCATGTTGAATCAAGCCTATCGCCTCCTGCACCTGATTTAAGAGGAGAAAAAGCAGACCTTACAATAGAACCCATCCCATTATTTATACCATAAACCCTTGCTTCTCTCAGGACCAATTGATGGCCATTGTTGCCTTCTAAGTGGATTATATTTGGAAATTTATACAATGCTTTAGTCCTAAAATTAGTCCTTGTCTTGACATTATAAGTTACAATATCGCCATTAACATATCTGACTTCAGCCTTCAGCTTAGGCAGAGTTCTTTTTTTCCATGCTGCTTTTATTGCACTCGCTTTTTCTTGATACAGTTCATCATTCTCAGAATATGCTTCACCTGCTAAGCCATATCTTTTGCTTTTTACTTTAGATTCATGCGTATCATGATTTAATTTGATCAAAGGCTCTAATCCAGAATATAGCATGCTAAATACATCACGAGGATGAACCTCTTTCCCATCTGCCTTAAATGTTACCTCTACTATCCTATCCAATCCGTTTGCCATACCACATATAATTATAGTAATACTATATAAACCTTTCTATTTTATACCACTTTAAAGTGATAAATAATAGGAGTATAAACTGTTAAAATTTTACTTAAAAATCCGTCAAATATATATAAGACTAGCCACATTTTCACTAGATATGGCAGTAAAAGACTTACAACCAAGACAGGGAAAAGTAGACATCACTTTAGATATAGTCGAAAAAGGAGAGATCAGAAGCTTCAATAAGTTCGGCAAGGAAGGCAGTGTCTGCAATGCAACTGGTAGGGATGATTCTGGAACGATTAAAGTCAGCTTATGGAATGATGAGATTACCAAGGTAAATGTAGGAGATAAGATAAAGATCATAAATGGTTATGTCAATGAATGGCAAGGCGAGCTTCAGTTAAGCGCAGGAAAGTTTGGTAAGCTTGAGATTGTCGGCAAAGCAGCTGAGATTGCAGACATGCCAAAAAAGGAAGAAGAAGTTCCGTTGCAGGAAAATACAAATCCTGAATCTGAAGATGAAGACCTTAACAGCATAGATTATGCTGAAGAAGTCATAGAAGAAGATATGTAGCAGCGATAAAGCAAAAATATTTCTCAAATGCCTGTTTTTGCATCTTATTAACTGAGGATTCTTTTTTCTGTTATTATTCAATAATGCTTTTCTCTGTGATTATCTTATCTACCTGGACATCATGCTCTTCTGCAGGGATTTTTTCTGCAATCTGCAGGTCAAATGCAAGCGCTATCTTTTTTGCGCGAGTTGTTTTTAACAGTTTATCATAATATCCTTTGCCATACCCTATCCTGTTTTTTTCCTTGTCAAAAGCGATGCCAGGAACTAAGATCAAATCTGAAATTGTTAATTTATCACTAACAAATTCTTCGCCATTTACTGGCTCTAAAATATTAGATTTACCTGCTTTGAGGTCAGAGAAACTAGTTATTTTAAACAAGCGAAGCCTTTCACCGATCACTTTTGGCACAATGATGCTCTTTGACTTTGTTATTAAGTATTTTTTTATCAATGGATGAGTGTCAACCTCATTGTTAAAGGAGACATAAGTTAGGATGTTTTTTGCAGATTTGAATTCTAAAAGCTCTTCTAGCTTTGCAATAATTATTTCGCTTTTAGCTTGGATCTCCTTATCTGTCAAAACTGATCTTCTTTCCAGCAGTTGGGTGCGTATTTTTGATTTCATAGTCAGCAATTATAACTTAAACTATATAAATATTTATAAAGAATTATAAGATAGTTAATATATGAAGAAAAATAATAGAACAGATAAGAACAATGTTTATATTATTTATGCAGTTGTAATTATCCTAATTTTAAACATGCCAATCCTGCTGCTGTTAAACTCATTCCGCTTTGCTGCATTTGACTTAAATTGGTATGAAAAAGAGTTTATAAAAGTAGGTAGCTATGAGTTTGGATATTCTAAAGAGATAATTGACGGCAATGCAAAATACTTAGTTAATTATCTTAAATATGATGACAGCAATGACCCTCCAAAGATAGAGCTTTTTGAGAATGAGGAGAATGTACATCTGCTGGAAGTAAAGACGATTATGCAGAAAGCCTTGTTGCTTGCAGATTTAACTTTGTTTGTCTTTGTATTTGGTAATCTGCTGCTTTATTTATTTTTGTGTAAGTCAGATGAGAGTTATAGTTATGAGGATATTAAATATTTAGCTAAAATGTTAAAATATGGTGGAATATTTACAGTTGCATTAATAGGAGCTATCCTATTGTTGTTAAAGCTTGATTTCTCTTCGACATTTACTGTGTTTCACAAAATTCTAGCTTTTGATAAATGGCAGTTTCCATATACCAGCAACATGATAAGGATGTTTCCAGGCGAGTTCTTTTATGATATTGGAATAAGGATATTCTTGTGGACGATGATTGAAGCCGCTTGTTTAACCCTAATTGGATTTATCACTAGGCATTTTATAAATTTATCTTCCAAAACAAAAACCATTAAATACTAAATAATTATCTCTTTTCTTATGGCAAATAGAATACCATTAATTGCAGGCAACTGGAAGATGAATAAGACAAACTCTGAAGCAGTTGAGCTAGTCAAGAGATTAAAAGTTCTTGTGAAAAGCATTAAGGCAAATGATTGTGAGATTGTTGTTTGCCCTCCATTTACTGCATTAAGTGATGTTGCAAAAGAGCTGAAAGGAACTAATATATATTTAGGTGCACAAAATCTGCATTTTGAAGATTCCGGTGCATTTACTGGAGAAGTTTCTGCACAGATGCTGAAAGAGATAGGTTGCAAGTATGTTATCATAGGGCATTCAGAAAGAAGGCAGTTGTTTGGAGAGACAAATGCTGCAGTCAATAAAAAGATTTTTGCTGCGCTTAAGCAAGGATTGAAGCCTATTGTTTGTGTAGGAGAGACACTTTCTGAGAGAGAAAGAGATAAGACAAAAGACGTAATTAAAAAACAGATTACCGAAAGTTTGGCTAATGTTGATGTTAACAAAATAGTCCTTGCTTATGAGCCCATCTGGGCAATCGGCACAGGAAAGACTGCAACACCTGAACAGGCGCAGGAAGTGCATGCATTTATCCGAAGTTTGATAAAATCAGAAAGCACTAGAATCCTCTACGGAGGAAGTGTAAAGCCAGACAACATCAAAGAGCTGATGAAGCAAAAAGATATTGATGGAACATTAGTTGGCGGAGCTTCCTTGGATGCAGAAAGTTTTGCAAAGATTGTGAAGTATTAAGAAAATAAATAATTAATAATAACAGAAAATACTATACTTCTTAAACCTTAAAACAAGAAATGTATGGTCGCTGCAAACAATACCATTGTGCCTATGTCTGCAATTGAAGTTGTTAATGGAACTAAGAAATTGTCAGGGTCTTGATTTTTCTTGTATACGTACCAGCCAAATGTTGCGGTGACAAAAATAAGTATTAACAATAATAATAATGCGGTGAACAATGTGCCCATCACAAGCCTGAGCAAGAAGAATATGCTAAACAACAATCCATGCTCAAATCCCTTGATTGCGGCGATTACAAAAGCGCCTATGCTGAGGTATAATCCACAGAATATTGCAATTATCATGAGCTTTAGCATTAATTCTCTCATTGAAGGATTATGGTACCAGTGCTGGTCAGTAATCTTGCCAAGATAGAGATAAGTCGTGAATTTGCTTGCCAGGATCGTGCCTAGATTTCCAACAAAGTCGTTTAGAGGAGTCAGCAATATCAGAAATGGGAGCAATGCAAATAATCTTTCTTGGATCGCTTCAATGCTTGCGCCGCCCATAGTGTTGATTATTGATGTGATAAGCAGTATCTTAAGGCTTTCTCTGACTATCTTATATCCAATCCTGTGCCTTTCTAAAAAGTTTGCCAAGTTTATTTCCCTCTTTTTTATTATAGATATTAATTATAGATGTTAGTTGTTTTTAACAATGCAGTTATTTTAATCAGATAAGTAAGACTATGCCAACTACCAATGAAAGCACTCCTACAACATCGCCTACAGTTGTGATATAAGAGCCCATGATATTATCTGGATCATAGCCATGCTTATAGACCCAAAGAGTGCTGTAGATTGTAAATGGGATCATCACTAGGTTAGCGATTGCTGCTGCTAAGATAGAGAGCAATATGATGTCAGGATTATTTATCTTAAATATGAAATAGACTACGGCATAAGCAGCTATTCCAAGAAGAATGCTTACAAATACACCTAATAAGAGGCTTGCAACTATGTTATCAAATAAGATATGCCTTGTCTTTTTTTTGTCCTTTTGGCTGAGCTCTCTGATGTTCACCGATTTGTTGCTCTCGTATTTATTAAGCAAAGGAGCAACTTTAACATCGCCGATGTGCAGCGCAGAGCTTAATCTTGCAGATAATGAGCCATGAATCTCTCCTTTTAATGCAAGAAACCCTGGATATAAAACAAATAATCCTGGAACTATCAAAAGATTATTGCTGAATGTACTTAAGATAGTCCCTGCCATTAGGCCGCCAGTCAGGGAAACAAATTGAGTCACAGTTATTTCTTTAAAATCCTTGTCAAATAAGGTAGATTTTTCATTATTGTTTGCCCTAGAGTTTGTTACTTCTTCACCCTGAGATGTTGTTTCAGAAGCCATTTTAGTCAGATTAGTAATATTTTAACTATGATGCTGCGGATTGATAATACCATCAATAGCCTATTTGCCTTCAACAAGATTCTTGAACAGCTTGCCTGCTTCTAAACTTCCAGTTGCTATGACAAGGTCGTTAGGTAACAGTATTGTGTCTTTATTTATCTTAAAGTTCCAGTTATCATCTCTCTGAATAGCAATTATCCTTGCACCAGTGAATGTAGCTACCTTTGCATCTCCTATTGATTTTTTTGAAAGAGTGGATTTTGGAGAGATATTTTCCACGATGACCCTTTTGTCAGTACTCTCAAGAATATCATTCACGATGTCTGGCAGCTCTTTTGCCTTTGAGAGCTCAGCTATCTGCAACGCAGAATTAGCGATATCTTTGATGTAATCGATAAGGTCCATGAGCATGATTCGCTGCTCATCGCTCTCTCTGACTTTAAACAATATTTTTACAGTCTCTTCCTCAAGATGCTT
Source organism: Candidatus Woesearchaeota archaeon (assembly GCA_013331615.1). Classification (GTDB taxonomy): domain Archaea; phylum Nanobdellota; class Nanobdellia; order Woesearchaeales; family UBA10200; genus UBA10200; species UBA10200 sp10200u. Next base: position 17,265 of record DUGA01000045.1, read on the forward strand.
TATTGTATGATGCAGTTCCTCAACTTCCTTCAGGATGATTGGCTCTTTCAGAAATATTGCAGTATATCCCAGATCAACCATCAGCTCAGAGATATTCTTCATCTCAAGAATATTGTCTTTAATGTTTCGCATATTAGCACCTCTTTTTAAGTAAGATCAACAGTATTATCCTATTATTAGGTTATGCTCAAAACAGCACTTTTTTTAACTGTAATCTTAAACATTAGTTTAATTCAGTATAAATTCTAACTTTATAAGACTTTCTGCTTTGGTTGCCAAATATTTATAAACAATCTGTGTATTTTCTTGGTTATGCCACGCATCAAAGAGCAAAAACATATGTATGAAGAAGAGAGATTGGAATACACAAAAGAAGATGTTAGATTCGGCACTCCTGAGGTAGTTGCTAAATACAGGGCAGAGAGATTAGCAAAATTATTGAAAGTATCACTAAAAAATCCAGGCAGTAAAATACAATGCAATTGCCTGATCGAGATAGGCTGCAGTATTGGCTTCCAGACATTTCTATTTGCAGAAGCATTCAAGTATGTGATTGCAGTTGAGATTGACAAGCGAAAGATAGAGATCGCAATTAAAAATGCTGCAGTTTTGGGATTAAAGAATATTGATTTTGTTCTGGGAGATGCTTTGGATAAAGAAACGATTGAGCAGATTAAAGAGAGAATAAGGGAGAAAAAACTTAAGGTCGATGCTGTGTTTTTAGATCCTGAGAGAGCAGAATCTGAGCAGGAAAGGATATTAGGCACATTAAAGCCTGACATAAATAAGTTTATCTCAGCATACAACAGATTTACAGGAAATATTGCAATTGAGCTGCCACCATATATTAAGAGTGAAAAGCTCAGTAAATTGCCTGAACATGAGTTGGAATATATTTCAGTTGACAATAATCTTAATAGACTGACGGTATATTTTGGGAATCTGAAAAAAGCAGATGTTTCGCTTGTTGTTTTGCCTGAAGGAAAGAAGATAGTGAAAGATGTTTCTGGCAAGAAATTGATTGCAAAATCGACCGGATTTACTGAGGGACATACCTATTTCTATGAGATAAATCCTGCATTGCTTGTTGCAGATGTGTTGGAAGAAGCGTTAGTGCAGAGTAAAGTGGATGTTACTGAGGTAAAAGCATTTGAATATAATAAGAAAAAGTATCTGCTTTCAAACAGATTGCTGGATGAAGAGCTGTTTGTCAGATATAATATATTAGCAGTAGCTGAACCAGATGAAGAAAGTATTAAAGCAATTTTAGCTAAAGCAAGAGCAAGCAAGGTTATCTTGCATGGCAACATAAAACAAGATGAATATTTTGACTTAAAGCATAAGTTTGAGAAAGGATTAAGGGGCAATAAGGCTTTACATATATTTATGTTTGATAAATGTGTGGTTTGCGAGAAACCATAATGTTTTGATGCTTTAAATTTAATTTTTCTAGAAGCAGTTGCGACTAATGAACTATTTAACTTATTCAACATTGACATATATCTTGTGGACAGTCTGGTCGTAAAGATCGTTATCTGCCTTGCTGTTGCAGACGCTTGAATCCATCTGACCCTGGCAGACTCTTACATCAAAAACATAGACTGCTGCCTTTGGATTGCCTTTAGTTGCGATTATGACTGGGAATGATTTGACTTCATTCCTTTTAATCTTCTGGCTATTGCCTAACTTGAGCCATCCGCTTGGAGAGGCACAAGTATTTTCATTACCAGAATCACACTGCTTTGTCTTGTCTGTGTAATAAGAACGGGCAAATGCCACGTCTATTGTGAAATATTCTTCAGCTGCCTGCTTAAGGGTATTCTGCACGCCAACCCCAAATGTTGCGCTTTCTTTTCTTCCCATCGTCTTTCTTGCAGGATAGATGACTACAAGGTCATTTGAGCTTGTTATGAGCTTTTTTATCTCTGCTTGTGTATTAGCATCTATCTGGGTCTGATATGCTTTTGCTTTGCCAAACAGCTTTGTTGTAAGCATAATCGCGCCAGAAAGCATTGCAATGCCAAGTATAAGCATGACTATAAAATTTATCGTGAGCTCTATGCCGCGCTTGTTGTTTTTTAAGAATTTGAATGATTTTGATTTGTGTTTTAACATTTTATTATTAGGCTTTTCATGTAAAATAATGTATATGCGAATATAATTTGTAGGTTAAGATAATTTATAATTAGCAGCTTTTATTACCCTGCATTAACAAGCAATACTTCTCCAATATCTTCCTCAAATATCTCATTTGTATGAACAAGAGGTTTGTCCTGCCTGTCAACGCCCTCATAGGAATAAGTAACTTTCAGCTTTAGCTTGGTGCGCTTTTCCTCAACTAAAACCAATGGCTTTGTGAAAGGTATCTTAAAGTCAAATTTATCTCCAACATTGTTGAAAGCTTGTGAGACAACTGTGTTGCCTAACAAAGAAGTTCCATCTACAAGCTCTATGTTGTTTACCTTGAAATTCTTTGTTGTGGCTTTCTTGTCCAGCACCTGCATAGTTAGCGTGAATTTATCAGCTGTCAGAGAAATTTTTGCCTTGAAAGGGCTGTTGAATGTTTTTATTATCTTAAACCTTATATCAGGAGTTCCTGCTGGTATTTTCTGCTCATTCGTAAGGCGTTTTTCATCGACACTAGCTAAGCCTTCTTTGCTTAATACAACACCGCATTCCTTCTTATCATCGCTGCATCTATATTCAGCAAATTCGCCTGCTTTGCCCTTGCAAGAGCCGCAATCTTCTGGTGCATTGCATTTGTTTTCACCTGCAGCCTCATCGCACCTAAAATTTCCCTTGCAGGTCTTTGCAAAAACTACATGATCGCAATAGCCTTTGCCTGTAACACATTTATCTTCAGTGCACGGATTATTATCATTGCATTTAGCAGGAGTACATTCTGGGGCAGCAGTTGATCTTGTAAGCAAGAAATCCTCTATGTCAAATGTCTTAGTCTCTTCAAATGTAGCATCATTGCCGCGAGAGTCCTTGCCCTTATATGTAAAGAAAAGCTTTAGTGTCAATGTTGTCTTTTTGCTCTGGTTGATCTCAGCATCCAAAGGAAGCTCCTGCACAACCTCTAGCTGAGGATCCCATAAGACCCTGTTGATATCTAATTTATCAACCAATGGCACTTCTTGGTCATTAGGGTCCCATCTTCCGCGCACTTTTTCTCCTGTGTGCATAAAAACCTGGATACGTTTTAACGTTACTTCATCAACTCCTAATATCTTATAATCAAGATTAAGCTTAAAGCTTAATACATCAGAATCTATGTTAAAAGGCTTTGGATATTCCTGCTTTAATATCACTTTTGCCTGCGGAACTCTGCTCTGCTCAAATGAAAGCGTCTCAATCTTTGTCTCTTGCTTCTGGCCAACAATCTCTACAACACACTGCTGCTTCTTGTCGCACTTATACTCTAAGTTGCCGTCTGTGTCTGCTTTTCCTTTGCATTCTTTCAATGTTTTAGGGACAGATGGGTCTTTGCCTGTACAGTCTTTTGGGCAGCTGCACAATGTCTCGCCTTCTTCCTTTTCGCAATCTCCATTGCCACAGACGCCTTTCTTCGCAGTATAAACACATTCCTTTTCTTCGCATTTTACTGAGAATGCTTTTTTATCTTTTCCAGCAAATTTGCAGTCAGATGATTTCTTGCATTTTTCTGCCTGCTCCCCATCACCGGAATCTTCATCACTGCCGCAAGAGCTGAGAACAACAATAAGAATTAATAAAATTGCTGCCAACAATAAATAAACAGATAAGTTTCTGGTGTTTTTCATCTTTGGATCACTGGAAAAAATTGAAAAATAATGTATTGTTAAAAATCGATATTACAAGTTATAGATAATAAAATAAAAATATAAACAAAAAATTTAATTATTATTTATGAGTTATATTTACTTGATAACTTAATTTACTTGATAACTTCATATTCTCTGACTATAATCACTACAAATATGACAAGCAATACTGCCCCTACAACAAGCCAGACCAAGCCATCCTGAAGCTCTTTGGTAAACATATTGTATAAGCCAAAGCCCATTATAGCAAATCCCAGCCATAAGAACTTGTCTAAGACTAGTTTCATAATATCAAATTCCTGTGCCTCTGTCAATCGTTTTTTCATAGAATCACCTTTGAGTTTTTTCATTGTAATTTACCTGCTTTTAATCAAGTTATCTTTATAGTAACCTGCTTTGTATATTCGTGGACAGTAGTAGCTTCTGCACTGTCACTATCACAAATACCACCAGTACCGGTAAATTCTGCTCCGTCACCTGTATCTTTGTCAGGCGCGCAAAACCTAACTTCACAAACACCTATCTCTCCAGTCAAAGTTGTAGGAGTTGCTTTTTTTGGAATAATAAACTTAAAAGACTTTTGTGTGCCACCTTGAACTTTTTGTTTTGAGGTTAATACATAAATACCATCAACTGCCGAACCGGAACTTAAATCAGGGGGTGAATTTTTAGAGTAAATATATTTAGCTAATTCACTTCCCTCTGAGCATCGCATGCCTGCATCAACATAATTTGAGGAGTGGTCATTATAGAAGTTTACCTGGAAAGCAAATTCCTCACCGTGCTTAACTTCCATCTCGTCGCTTGGCAATGAAATAGGATCCTCTTGCGTCGCAGGAATATCTGGCGGTGGCACAGTAAGCTTCTCACCAAACTTCTTGAACATGCTTTTGGTAAATGCTAGTCCAAGACCAAGCATTGAGATTGCTAAAACAAGAACAACAATTGCGTTGATAGAAAGGCTTAAGCTTGCTTTTTTAGAGCGCTTAACATTAAAAATTTTATTAATTTCAGGAATACGCATACTTACACCTCTTTTATATAATTATATATCATATATGTTATCGGCTTTAAATTAATCGATCATATAAATATATGTTAGTAATGTAATAATTAATAGTTTATATACTTTACTGTTTTGATGAATAAACTATTATTATAATGCATTTATATATAGAAACATTTAAATACTTGATTATCCATTTATATCATAAAATGGCAACCATAACCACCAATGTAAAAGAAGATGTAGCACAAACTTTTAGAAAAAGAGCTATTGAGATATATGGCAAAAGGAAAGGCGTGTTAGGAAAAGCCATGAGTGAAGCCATGATGGAATGGTGCAGAAAAAAAGAGTATTTTGAAACCTGCATGAAATTGTTAGACGAAGGCATAGACACTGGAAAGCTTAAATACAAAAAAAGAGATGAGTTATATGACCGCAATTGACACAAACATATTGATCTATGCTATTTCTAATGAATATCCTCACAAAAAAGAAATTGCGCAGAAACTTATCAAAGAGATATTTGAAGGCAGAAAGACAGGGGTAGTGACAAACCAGATTTTAGCGGAATTTGCAAGAGTGGCATTGTATAAATTAGAAAAGCCTCTTTCAAAAGAACAAGTGCAGGCTATCATCGGCTCAATCCTAACGAGCGCAAATTGGTCTGTTTTTAATTACAATGGAAAGACAGTCTTGCATACTGTTCAATCTGCATCAGAATCTTTCTGGGACTCGCTTATAGCAGAAACGCTTAAAGAGAATAAGGTAGAAAACATCATAACAGAAAACACAAAAGACTTTGCTGCAACAGGGCTTAAAACGCTTAATCCGTTTGCTAAATAAATTCTTTCTTTTCCATTATGAAAATTTACAACAACCTTTAAATACAACAACCATAACTCTTTGCAACGCAGCATTTAGTTTATTTGAGTGTGTTGAGAAATGACAGGCAGAATAAAGATGCCTGAGCAAGAAGTCAAAATTATCAATAATACCAAGGGGTGTTTTAGATGGCTAAAAAGAAAGAACCTAAAAATAAGAAATCTGTTTCTAACGAAGAATTTAATCTATACCAAGTTGCTATGGGACAGTTTGAGAAAGCTGCTGTTTTGATGAAGCTGAATCCTGTCGTGCATACTATCCTGAGCCAGCCAAAGAATGAAATTATCGTCAATTTCCCTGTAAAGATGGACGATGGGAGCTTTAAATTGTTCAAAGGATACAGGATCCAGCACAATAATGCGCTTGGACCATATAAAGGCGGCATCCGTTTTCATCCAGAAGTTGCATTAGATGAAGTAAAAGCGCTAGCTGCATGGATGACCTGGAAATGTGCTTTAGTAAATATCCCATTTGGAGGAGCTAAGGGTGGAATTAAGTTCAGACCTTGGGAACACAGCCAGGATGAGATGATGAGGATCACAAGAAGGTTTACTTTTGCATTAGGCAATAACATAGGGCCAGAATTTGATATTCCAGCGCCTGATGTAGGAACAAATGAGCAGATAATGGTCTGGATGATGGATACTTATATCAGCTTAAGAAATGCAAGCGATGCACATGCTTCTAAGCATATTGTCACAGGCAAAAGCCTCTCATCTGGAGGAAGCCTTGGAAGAAAGAAAGCAACAGGACAAGGAGTTTTCTATATGATTGACCAATGGGCAAAAGATAATAAATTGGATCTAAGCAAATCAACATTTTCTGTCCAAGGATATGGTAATGTAGGCAGCAATGCAGCAATGATCCTCTCAAAGACAGGAGCTAAGTTAGTTGCTGTCCAAGACCATAAAGGCTGCATATTCAATAAAGAAGGTATAAATGCAGTCAAGCTTGCTGAGTATGTCAAAAACAATGGCTCTGTCGATGGATTTTCGGGAGCAAAGAAATTCGGAAAGAATGATTTCTGGAAGACTAAGGTAGATATCATAATCCCAGCTGCGCTTGAAAACCAGATAACACCAGAAGTTGCAAACATGATAGATGCAAAATTGATCGCTGAGGGTGCAAATGGCCCAACCTCAAAAGACGGCGAGGATATTCTGCTCAAAAAAGGCATAACTGTGCTACCAGACATACTTGTAAACTCAGGCGGAGTTATAGTAAGCTATTTCGAATGGGTGCAAAATAAAAAAAGTGAGCACTGGGACCTAGAGGAAGTTGATTTCAAGCTCAAGAAGCTGATATTGAGAGCTTATGAAAAAACAAGAGATACTGTAAAAGAATATAAGACAGACTGGAGAACAGGCGCTTACATTGTTGCGATAAGAAGATTGGAGAAGATCTATCTTGAAAGAGGAATATTCCCTTAAGAGACTTAACTTGATTTTATAAATTCGACATTGTCTAAGTCAGAGAAGCTTTGATCGCCCGTAAGAAATTTGATATTTAATCTTTTAGCGATGACATAGCCAACTGCATCAGGGATAGAAAATTTTCTTTTTGCATATTTTATTTTAAGTCTTGTAGTTTCTTTAATATCTTCTATAGAAAAACTGACTGCATATTTTGAATATTCATCTAAAATAGTATCTGCTACTTGCTCATCAAATATTCTTGTAATATACAGATGCAGCTCAACTAAATTAAATATTGAAACAACTGCCTTAACTTCCTTATATTTTATATAATTAGGACTTCCTTTAAGAATCTCGATTATTGCATAAGTATCAAAAAAATAGATTTCTTTATTCATCCCAATTACCTGCTCGCATATCTTTCATGATCTGTCCAGTAGAGGTTTTCCATCCCTTAAGCAGCCCAAATGTTTTTTTTATAGGGCTATCATCCTCAAGAATTATAAAATTGATTTTTTTGTTTTCTTTAAGATGTAAAGACTCTGCAACTTCTTTCGATATAGTTAAGCCTAGTGAATTTCCCCATTTTCTTACTATTGATTGGCATTCTATCATTTTAACCTCCTTAATATAATTAAGTATAACTAGAATAATATAATTAAGTATATAAAACTTCCGATAAATCTAGAGTAAGGTCATGCAAAGGTATAAATAATAGATTATTCTAACATTCAGATTATGCTTGAGATAAACAAGAACGATCAGGAAAGAAAAGTGACTATTGAGTATAGGTATGATACTTCTGGCTTGTCTGGCAAATACTTGGGCAATGGATTTGTGTTCTTGTCTTTGCTGTTCACGATCCTAGTCATCAGAAGCGAGAAATATATTGGGTTGTTGCTTGCAGGAATCATCTGGTTAATGGGATTGATGATACTTAGTGTTGACAAATATTACAGGCAGACATATGTCAAGATGACCATAACAGAAGAAAAGCTCAACTATTCCATAATGAAAAACAATGATGTGCTGAAGAATTTCGAGCTAAATCTGAATGAGATCGAAGCGATGATGCTGAAAAGGTCATTCATCTTTTCTCCAGGCAAGCAGAACAATACATTCAGATTTTATAAAGGCGTTTATTCGTTTATCGCATTAAGCAATGGAAAGCAGTATACCTTATTTCCAGATTCCAATTTTAACAATCATCTGCAACATACAGTTGACTTAAAGAATCTTTTTGAGCTTGCATTAAACAGGCCTGTGAAGATATCGGATGTTGATGTGGATAGTGAACTGGTCGGAAGTATTGCACTGCAAAACAACTAGATTTTTATATTATCCCAAATTATTCTCTAGAAAAGATATATAATCGGATGCAAATAGAACTGATAAAAATGGTCATCGTAAAAAAATCGCACATAAAGCTGCCAAAGATCGAGCAGATCAAGCTAGGCAACAGGATGACAGTCAGCCAGCTAGTTTCTGAGCTAGGGAAAGCTGGTGTTATGGGCGCAGGAAGAATCTCTAAGGCAGCAGATATCTTTGAAGAGATGATCATTGATAAAAGAAATGCGCAGAAAAAAGCAGAAGGCAGCGGCTGCAAGATATTTTTAGGCGTTGCAGGAGCCATGGTGCCTGGCGGGATGAAGAACATCATCATAGACATGCTAAAGAGTGATTATGTTGATGTGCTTGTTGTCACTGGAGCAACTTTAACTCATGACATGGTTGAAGCCATCGGATTTTCGCATTATCAAGGCAGTTCATGCGCAGATGATAAAGAGCTTTTCAAGCAAGGCATTGACAGGATGTATGACAGCTATATGCCATCTGCTGTTTATTCTCATCTTGAGGATTTCTTCCGCGCAAATATTGAAGAGATAAAAAAAGCAAAGAATATTAAAGAGTTTTTGAATGTGCTTGGAAAATTAGTCCCAAAAAAGAATTGTGATAGTATTTTGTCTGTTTGTTATGATAAAAAAATACCTTTGTTTTGTCCAGGGATAGCTGATTCTGGCATTGGACTAATGGTTTATAATCTGCTTGCATCTGGCAAGGAAAGCAATAAAATAAAAGTTGATGTGTTTGATGACCTTAGAGAGATGATGGAAATTGCATGGGAGACTAAGAAAGCTGGAGTGATTTATATCGGAGGAGGATTGCCTAAGAATTATATCCAGCAAGCAATGCAGCTTTCACCTAATCCTGCTGTTTATGGAATACAGATTACGATGGACAGGCCAGAGCATGGCGGAAGTAGTGGGGCTAGTCTTGTTGAAGGGATTTCATGGGGCAAGATGAACGCAGAAGGAAAGTTTGTTGATGTAATATGCGATGCGACGATTGCATTGCCATTAATATTGGCTGCAGTAAAAGAAAGGGTTGAGGAGAATTAAGAGAAAGAAATTTTCAGAAATGATACAAAAAATAAACTGATTAAAATTAATTATATTTTGGGCTGACAACTGCCTTGATATTTCTTATAACACCAATTAATTCATGCGCATCTAGGACAAAAGGCATTTCTTCAAAGACATGAAATCTTGAGCTAGAACATAGTGTGCCCCTGCTATACCTTATTATGTCGCCTTGAATCATATAACGTTCTGCATTAATGCCATTTTTATATGGTCGCTCAAAAGTAACTTCTACTTTGCTTGAATCAGAAGAATCATAATAGATATTAACGTCTGAACTTTCAAGCTCATCAGCATCAATGCCATGTAATGCCAATAATGCTGTGACCTTCTCTTGTATACCTTGTTCAGATGGGACATATTTTATACGACGCTTTACTGCAGATCCCGCATGAATAGCTGTTCTACTTGGATACTGACCATCTGTATGAAAAGAAATTTCTCGAGTATAACTATCCACTTCTTCTTCGGGAGATGTAACAGGCATATCATCAGTTTTTGTTATTGAGAAATTATCTACAACGTATTTATAATCATTGCTTCCATCTCTGCCAACATTCACTCTACCAAAAAAACTTGCACGAATAGAATAACCATCGGTAANNATCGGTATCTACTCTAACATCTATTGGGAAATGAGACAAACGATTGTTAGACAAGCGTTTACTTACCTTTAGCTCCATCCTATCTATCAATAGATTTTCTATTGCCATAAGCTCAAGAAGTTTTAGAGGTTATTTATAAATGTTATTGACATAATTATATAATCACTTATTTTCTCTTGCCATAGCATGATAAAATCCCTCAGCGCGGTGCAGAACTACAGCCATCCTATATGTAATTAGTTCTAGTTGTGGACTAGTCAGATAAAGCGCATGCGGTGCAGCTGCAGACTGATTACTGCTTTTTGCGCAGAATTTTATGTCAATTGTCCTGCCATTTCTGACGCTGACCACAGGCATTACCCTGTCAAAAATACGTGCATCAAGGCTTAGTTTAGGAGCATCTTCAACCACGCTATCTGTATCTCCATCAACAGATGTAAATGGCGTTATTTCTTCATAATTTTCTGATGGAAGTGTGAATGAAATATCCCCATCATCATCAGGCACAGGCAAATCCAGAGCTGGTTCTGCATAACTTGAAGCTTCTCCAGGCTGCTGTTCTGATGCATCTTGAAAGAACGGAGAAATGTATGCTGTATGATCAAACTCACCTGCAAAAAAATTTAGCAGATTATTGATTGCATGCCTTGATTCTTTTCTTACTTGTGCTCTTACTTTTGTATCATGCCCTCCATATGGTTTAGGATCAAGATATTTTATTTTTATTCTTTCAACTTCATATAATGCCTCGTGGCTCTGCCAATTAACTCCTTTTTTCTTTAAAGCTAATAGTATCTCAAATGGCGCACCACAGTCAGTTGTTATCGTTCCAATGTGTTGTGTGTCGCTTACCAGGCTTAAGCCTTCTCTTAATGCTTCATTAGTAAGCTGGAGCTTTTCATAAAGCGGCTTATCAGCTGGATTTCGAATCTCCACATTTTCAGGCTCAAGCAGCTGGAACATCCTGTAAAACCCATCACGGATTTCTTTTAGGCTTAATGCTGCAGGCCATGCTAGATTTCTATCTTGAATTCCGTCATAAGGATCTTTCAGATAAAATCTCATCTGCACAACTCCAGTGGCTGCTAGGGTTATTACCATATAACTTCTAAGTGAATCTCTAAGCCTTGTATCAGCAAATTTTAGCTCAATATATTCATCATCACTCCTGTCTACTATAGTATATCTGGTGCCAAATGCAGCGGAAACTTTTTTAGCAATTTCCTCAAGCCATGTCCCTGTATCTTCAGGTTTGAAATCTTTTTTTCTGACTTCAAGCGCTCCGATCAGAATCTTATCTGACTGATAGCCATAGACATTTGCAGATATTTCAAATCCAGGAATGGTCTTATCAGTTGAGCCTGTTTCCTGAGAATATACAACTCTTGTGTGCTTTGGATGTGTTCCTGACTTAATAGGTGACATTATAGCGCCTTGCACATCTTCTAGTTTACATAATAAAATTTCTTTATCTGCAATCTTCGTCTCAACTGCATCAAAAAATCCAGAAACTATTTCAGTATCAAGCAATGCAAGCTGCTCAAGGGTTAAAGCTGTCATCCTGTCATGCACCAATTAGATTATATTATTAAATATCTATCAGATGATTATATCTCTATCAGATAACTATATCCATAATATCGAATAACCTTACTCCGATTTAAATGGATATTATCTTAATTGTAGGCTAGGTATTTTTTTGGAATCAAATTAAGCTATTGGATATTTTTTTTCTTAAGCTGCTTTAGTTGACGTTTTTAATTTATCTTTCAAAGTACGGTCCAAGATATACATCAAGCCATTAGCAAGCCTTCTAATCTGATGGAGAGTTAAAGGCACAAACTCAAATTCTTTTGGCTTTTGCACACTAGCATCTCTGAAATAGACCGTAACTGCATTTCCATCATATGCAGACGCTACTGGCTTTATCTCTTCTCTAGCTTGATAGGTAATATCACCGCCTCTGGTTTTTATAGTGATATTATCATTATCTTCTAAAAGCTGATATTGTTCAAGGAATAATTTTGTCTTTGCAGTTAATCTATCATTGATTGCATTAATTTTTTTAGTTAAGTCATCATCTGCTTGATCATCTGCATTAGTATTCTTATCATTATTATCCATCACAGAAATAGTCTTAACCCAGTAAACTGGCTCAGCTACAGTAACACCTTCTTCAGTTTCAGTAAATATATCTCCGGCATGATTTAAATAAACGCTGATTGCATAAGGGCTTTTGTCAGTTGAGACCAGAGAAAAATCCATTCCTGAAGGCATTTTTCTTATTCCTGCAGTCAGATCTTCTCTGCTTAATTTTGCCCTCTGCTGAAAATCAGTAAGAGGCTTGTCTTTTTTTTGACCTAAATCTGCAGGATCCATCAACAAAGCTGCTAAATTAGATGCATAAGTTTCTAAAAGACTGCGCTCAATCTTACGCATGATAAGATTATTTTCCTTGTTTACAGCATAATGCTTTATTGTACCATCTGAGCAGACTTCAATTATGTCTGTTGAAACACTGCCTTCTTGATTTTGAGATGCTCTACAGTATACGCTTTTATCTTTATTTGATAATTTCCTTGAATGATCAAAACCATATCCAAATACTACAGGTAGATTTTGGTCTACCTTTTTCATCCATTCTTTTACATCTTTAGGCTCAAAACTCGAATCTCTGAGAGTTATTTCCTGAACATAATAGATATGCCTGATTGTATTCTCATCTACTGTAGCAGTAGTTGCGCCTGCATTAAGAGTATCTTTTTCTTCTGTAAGATGATTATATACCTTAGCTTCTAAAGTATAACCCCCAACACTAGAACTTACAGGCGTACCATCAACTTTTCCCTTAGCAAAGGCAGAGAAAAAGTCTACATTAGAATATGAATTAATTTGACCTGCACTAACTAGCCTGTCTAAATTTTCAGAAAATTTCCTGTTCAGCTCTCTTAATGAACCTTTCAATGCTATCATAAATTTTCACTCACCCAGATGATCTGTAATGACAAAAAACCAAGATAAGAGGTTGTTTATATGTTTATTGACAAAAAATATGCAAGCACATACCTTTTGAAGACATGCTTTGTACAATTTCATTAAATGACATGCATAGATATGAAAATCTGTATTATTTGGTTGCACCATAACTTATCTTGCTTCTGTGATTATGGCTCATCAAAGCATTTGCAAGCACTAATATCTGGGATTTAGTCAGCAATAATGGTGCATCTGTTTCCTTTCCAGGAACTTCTTCCCTGTAAAATCTGATTGCATAAGCATTGCCGGATGTAAATGAGACCTCCTTTTTGTCAGCATACTTCCTACCATCATCGGCTCTTGGTTCAAATTCTGAACTAAAACCATCGTCAAAAGTATCTGGAAACATCTGTGGCTCAAGCCCATAAGCACTTCCATCTACATGATCTGTGAACGTAAAATTTGCTTCTCTATTTTCATTCCTAAATTGATCGTTTAATCTTTTTACTAGACCATTGATTTCCCTTAGTTGAGTATCATCATATCCATCATTTGCTTCATCACCATAGATGCTTTCTTCAGGATCTTCCAATTCAATCCTAAACAGTTCGTAAACAGGCTCGCTTGAGATAGGGTCAATNNATGCTTTGTCTGGATCATTCTCAAAAGGATCTAATAAGCTTGCTAAATCCTGATAAGTCATCCTGTGAAGATCCCTAAATGATGGCTTTAGAACTAGCTCTGTTTCATCGTATCCTAAAGCATCTAATGCATGATTTATAGCTTCTCCAAGAGCTCTTCGCTTATATACTGTAACAGGAATAGTAGTTTCATTTGTTTGTGAATTGTATTCTTGAGTATAGATCTTAATCTCACCATTGGAATTTGCTTCTATCACACGATATTTAGCTGCACTATCTTTCTCTTTCCCTATCTGTTCTGTAAAAAAGTGTCTTTTGAGCCCTTGCTGTTCATCTTCATATTCAATCAAGCTATCAAACATATCCCTAAGGGTGACAACAACTCCAGAGAGCCATTCTTCTTTATCTCCATGCTTAAATTTTTCATCCTTAATGGTGAACTGCCTAAGATAGAAAAAATGCCCATCGTAATTGATCACTTCAGCAGAGAGGGTATAACCTTGTTTTTCGAACTGAACAATGTGAGGAGAGAAAAGAGAAGGGTCTGCAACTAATGCATCTATTCTTTCTTTAGGAACATCTGGATCTTGCCTGATTTTTGCTTCAAGGTCCCTTACAATCTCTAGGGTCAAGTTATTCATTTTATTTTATACAATTGTTATAATTATGATATTTTTTTCCAGGCTGCTTTCCAGTCAAATTTAGCACTCTCATGCCAGTCAAATCCTTTAACCGCTGAAGGATTATAGATTGACAACGGATTGCCATTTGTTATTACTTCAGGTGCTTTTTTAGGAGCTGAAGATGCTGCTATTACATCTTCCCTGTATTTGCGGAGATGGTTGTAAAGCTCTCTCTTCAATATTTCAGTATCTGTGCTGTGTTCATCACCTATCACTGAAATGCTAAGATCAGGATTCTCATTTAATTGCTCAAGCTTGAGATAAAAGTCAAAATCTGGTCCTGCATTAGGCTGTATATTTTCTACATGCGCATAAACCTTATCGCCTAAAAGTAATCTAGTATCTTTATCTGGCATTACATAAAACATACCCATTGGCATAACTAATCCAGTTATTTCATCCTCATACATAAAAGGAGACCCATCTTCAAACCTTGAAAACTCTAAAAAATAATGCTTACCGCGTATATTAACATATAGATCAGTAAGCCTTGGACCATCTTTAGATGGTTTTGCAGGATTTCCTTTTATCCTATCTGCTAATGAAGTTGTTAGAGCTTTTTCAGGAGTTATTGTATTCTGTGTAGGAGTATCTGAACCTGATTTAAGAGTTTCTGAATTGTGTTTATTTTCATCAAGTGCATCTATGCCCTGATGCATTGCTTGAGAGGAGTTATCTCCTGACTGTGCTTTTGAAATATGCTGTTTATAACTTGTGTAATGAAATTGAGTCCAAGCAGCGATTATATCGTCAGCAGACATTGGGGAATCAGTTCCATCCTTCATTCCTTCATATAAAGCAAGATTATTTTGGTGTACATAGTCTCTCACCAGTTTTCTGAAATTATCATCATATTCAAATTTGCCATCTGTTGCAGATAAAGTTTCAAATACTACATCTCCCTTAACATCTAACATGGTTTCTTTGGTTGCAATAGAAACAGGCTTTCCTGCAATTATTCTAGGATTGCCATCTGAAGTCCTGCTGAAAGTAACCCTATATAATTCTGCAGACTCTCCTTCTAGAATATAGACTAAGAGATCAGGAACATGATATATTCTTTCAACTGAATTTGCATGCGCAGGATTTTGTGGTGCAGAGCCTGCTATATCATCTAGAGAATTATTTTGATAGATTGCTTGTACCTTCTCAAACAGTGTCTTCTCTGAGGGTGCAATTCTTGATAAGTGAAGTCTGTTTGTCATTTTGTTTTTACCTTTTTTTGATTATGACCGTGCTTGCATTGCTGCTATTGGAGTACCGCTGTATACTGGTCG
>DUGA01000027.1 GCA_013331615.1 Candidatus Woesearchaeota archaeon
TTGAGACAAGCTGGACCCCCAAACCTTGTTATGCAATATCTTGCGAATGACATAAAGCTTCCTGTCAAAAGCTTCGCGGGAAGTACCCTTTCCCCTTCCAATTATTACTTGTCTTATCGTAGGCTCAGCGGAAGCGGCAACACGTCCTATCTGCTTGTTATCACAAGGAACATCTCTCCACCCTAAGAACTCCTGGCCTTCTTCCTTGACAACCTGGGAAAACCATTTTTTTACTGTATTTCTAGGGAACAAAATGTGCGGAAGAAAAACATTTCCTATGGCATAATCACCTTCCGGAGGTAAATTAATATTGATCTTTGTGCATTCTTTGCGTAAAAAAGCATCCGGCATTTGAATCAAGATACCTGCACCATCACCAGTTAAAGGGTCGCTACCCGTAGCCCCTCGGTGAGTCAAATTCTCCAAGATCTGAATGCCATCACAAATGATTTTATGGGATTTTTTCCCTTTTAAGTGGGCAACAAAACCAACGCCACAGCTATCATGCTCAAAGGCAGGATCATAAAGGCCTTGTTTTTTTGGATAAAAATGATTTTCCATATTCTTATGTTATTCTAATGGTAAACTAAATATATAAAACAATATATAATAGTATTATGATTCAAAATAATATATTTCCCTTTTGAAGGCTCTTATTTTACTCATTTATTGTAAAAAAGCAAATAAAAAACAAATATGTGTCAAAAATCGTTGCTATTGGTCAATCCACATAAGCAGAACAATCCATCTTCAGCTAAAATTCTTTCCTCTAGCGCAAAATCAATAACATAGATAACCAGACATTCATGATTATTCTTATTGATCATTGCAGCAAGATATGCCAAGGCTATTGGAGGAGTAGCAAATAATGCCCTTTCATCTTTCTTATTAAATACGGGCAGCCTGATAAATGTGATTTTGCTCATACATATTTTATTTTGTTTCTATATTACTGAACAACTTTTAATAACATTATATTTAACAACACAAAACCATATTGATCCAAAAAAAGTTTTTAATAAAAAAATAGCCCCGCTTGTAAAAACGGGGCTATTTTTTAACAATGCTTAAAAAGATTATATTCTTAAGCTTTGATTATTTGTTTTGCGATATCATCTCCAACATCTGTCATAAAAGGTATTCCTGTTTCTTTTTCGGTCTCTCTGTTCCCAGAAAAGATCTCTTTTCTTGAAATACCCACAGGTGAGAATTTTCTAGTACCTGCCATTAATTGCTGTAATCCAGCTCCCAATTTATCACCGAGAGTATATACAGCAACCGCGCCAAGAGGGATGTCCTTCATTTCTTTCTTGCCCACCTTCTTCTCAACTGCACTATAGCAAGCAAAGATCTCCTCAGGCGTACTGCCTATATCAGTTACGGTCTTTGGCAATTTATCCCAATTACCGTTGATCTCTTTTCTCTTCTTAGGGTCCAAAGCACCTTCAATATTGGCACCAAGATATCCAGGGATCATTAGCGGCCTTCCCATACAAACAAGTTTTGTATAAGGAGCGCCTAAAGCAAGAGCTTTAAATATCTGGTCTTCTTTTGCCAAGCCGCCAGCAAAAGACATATCAACCACTTTCTTGCCTTGGTCTGCAAGAAGTTTTGCATACTCATAGGCCTTTGCATGAAGATGAATAGAAGGAACTCCCCAGCTTTCCATCATTCCCCAAGGGCTCATACCTGTTCCACCACCAGAACCGTCAATAGTAAGAAGGTCCAGTTTGGCTTCACTTGCATATTTGATCGACATAGCAAGAGCTTCCATGCCATAAGAACCGGTCTTTAACGATATTCTCTTGTATCCTAAACTGCGAAGATACACAACAGCACCCATAAAATCTTTCTTGACTTCATCTATGGAATTCCTGTTTGTATATCCTAACCTGCTATGACGGGCTATTGAAGTGATAGAACCTGCTTTAAAAGCAGCAGCAACTTCAGGTAATGTCGGATCAGGATCAACTACATATCCTCTGTCTTTCAAAAATTTGGCATACTCAAGCGAGTCAACCTGTATCTCTCCACCGATAACTTTAGCACCTTGACCCCATTTAAGCTCAAGAATAACTTTGTCGCCATATTTTTCAATAATATATTCAGCAACCCCATTACGTGTATCTTCAACGTTCATCTGAACAATGATCGCGCCATAACCATCATAATAACGTAAAAAGGTGTCAACTCTTCTGTCTAATTCAGGAGCTTTTTTAATTCTTCCGTTCTCAATGACAGCTTTTTTATCAACTCCAACAACATTTTCCCCAACAACAATAGGAAAACCGCTCAAAGCAGCTCCTATCGAGAAAGAATCCCAATATCGTGCAGCAATAAAAGTAGAGCCTAAAGCACCCGTCATTATAGGCAATCTGCATTTAGTTTTGATTTTGCCACCGAATTCTGTTTCAGTAGAAACATTTGGAAAAACACAATCATCCGCGCTGTTAGTGATTCCATTTGGAAGGTTGTTTGCTCCGAAGACATATCCTTGGACACGTAAATTATTGTAGGAAACTCCAATGTGCTCCGTATTTGCGCTGCCTGCTGTTACCCATCCGAAATCCCTTGGATAAAGCATCTTTCTGCCCTTCATGCTGGACAGCCATGTTTCGCATTTTCCTTGACAATCTGCACGACAAAGCGTACACAATCCGGATTCACAAGGATTGCCACGATTGACTGTACCAAGTGCATCATTTGTTTTTTGCCATTGACTCATTGCCCTTCTCCTTTTCTATTGTTAGGTTACTTATCCAAAATATAAAAACCCAATCAAACCAGAGTTATTATCGCCATTGATAATTCGGTGCAATAAAAAACAACAAAAAAAATATCCCCAAAAAACCTCCTGGTTCTTTGAGGACAGACTTCCCTGCAAGAATCTCTACAACGAGATCTACCCAAGACGCCATTGCCTAGAGTAAAGTTAATATACTCTTAGGGACTTTTATTGTCAAATATTATTTATTGTGAATTAACGCAGAATCAAAACTCCTTGTACTTATTGGTGATAGGGAGCCTCCAGTCTTTTCCGAAAGCCCTTGCAGTGATCTTTATGCCTGGTGGCGCCTGCCTGCGCTTATACTCGCTATGGTCAACGAGGTCAATTATCTTCTCAACGAGTTCCTTTTTGTTTTTCTTTGACATTGTTTCTACTGAATCGTGCTTCTCGACATACTGCTCAAGGATAGGATCAAGAACATTGTACGGCGGCAAAGAATCCTGGTCTTTTTGATTTGACCTTAGCTCTGCAGAAGGTGCTCTTCTTATAATGGTTTTTGGAATCACTTGATCACATGTATTATTAATATATGCTGATAATTCATAAACCATTGTTTTCGGGACATCTTTAATAACAGCAAAGCCTCCTGACATATCTCCATAGAGGGTACAATAACCAACAGCCACTTCACTTTTGTTTCCTGTCGTCAAAACAAGCCATCCAAACTTATTGGAGAGAGCCATCAAAAGGTTCCCTCTTATCCTGGCTTGAATATTTTCTTCAGCAACATTGACTTGTGTCCCCTTAAATTCTCCGGACAGCGTTTTTATATATGAAGCAAAAATATCTTCTATTGGAATTGTAATAAGGCTAACTTTCAGGTTGTTTGCCAGTCTTTCTGCATCAGCCCTGGTGCCTTTTGATGTATATCTCGATGGCATAGTAACACATGTTACATTGTCATTACCGACTGCTTTAACAGCGATCGCCGCCACAAGCGCAGAATCTATTCCTCCGCTCAATCCTATAACAACTTTCTTAAAACCGTTTTTCCTTATATAATCTTGTGTGCCAAGAACAAGCGCTTTATAAACCCTCTCAATTTTCGTGGTTTTCTTTGGCAATACATTTTTTATCTGGACTTTTTTATAATCTTTAGCCGTTCTCTCTCCCAAGGGTAAATCACAAAAAACGAGGTCATCTTCAAAATGTTTTCCTTTTGCCACTATCACACCTTTAGGGTCAACTATCATGCTTCTTCCATCAAAAACCAGTTCATCCTGCCCGCCAACAACATTCACATAACAAACATACGCATTAGTCTGCTTGGCTCTTTCTTTAAGCATTGCTTCTCTTATTTTCACCTTTCCCATGTCGTATGGAGAACATGAGATATTTATTAACAATTTTGCTCCAGCTTTTGCTTGCTGTATACAGACGCTATCTTCGATCCAGATATCTTCACAAATACTAAGGCCGGCAGAAACCCCTTTTATTTTAAGCATTCCACAAAGCTTACCCTTAAGCCAAGACGATTTAAAATATCTTTTCTCATCGAAAACCCCGTAATTTGGAAGCTTCTGCTTATGATAAACGCTCTTGACCTTCCCCTCGCTAATAAAAGCGGCCGCATTATGCAGAACACCGCTCTCTATGCAATCAACAAATCCGATGACCGCAGAAATACCTTTAACATTAGAGGCAATTTTTTTAAGCGATTTAATATTATCTTGAATAAAATGATTTTTATACAGAAGGTCTTCCGGAGGGTACCCGCAAATCGCTAGTTCGGGAAAAACAACCAGGTCAGCATTTTTTTCTTTTGCCCTAATAATGTAATCCAAGATGAGCAGCTGGTTACCTCTCAGGTCGCCAACCGTAGGATTAATTTGTGCTATAGCGATTCTTAACATATGTTTTCCAGTTCACAACTAACTTCTTTTAAAGGATTATAAAGGTAAAAGCTATTCGGAGCAAGAACATAATTATTTTGAATAAACAATTTCCTAACTTATTCCAATTTTTTTTGATATGTCTGTCAATTTATCCATTGAAAGAATTTCTTTGGCAAACGCTTCTGCATCTTTTATTTGAACATTCATGATAGCTCTTTGTATTTTCGGTATATAGGAAGGGCTCAAGCTAAATCTTCTGACTCCAATACCCAGTAAATATCTTATATATTTTTCTTCATGTGCCATCTCACCACAAACAGAGACCTCTTTACCATACTTAGCAGACACATCCACTACTTTTTTAATTGCACGCAAAATGGATGGGTGGTGCGATAAATACATATCTGCAACCCTTTCATTTGTCCTGTCTACTGCAAGCATATATTGAACAAAATCATTTGTACCTATGCTGAAAAAATCAGAATAATTTGCCAGTTCTTCTAAAATTTCCATTACTGAAGGCATTTCTATCATCATGCCTATCGTTGGATTTACCTGAAATTCTGCACCAGAACTTCTAAGCTCACTAACACAATTCAACACCAATTGCTTTGCCTCTACAAACTCATCTACAGAAGATATCATAGGGAACATTATTTTAACATCAGCACCTACGCTTGCTCTCAAGATAGCCCTTATTTGTTGAGCAAAAATATCTTTATGCCTTAAAGAGAACCTTACTGACCTCATGCCCATAAATGGATTTTTCTCGCGTGAATGTTCTTGAAAATATGATAAGACCTTGTCTCCTCCTATATCAAGAGTGCGTATCGTCATCTCCTTGCCAGGCATACCTTCGAATAATTTCTTATAGACAACTAACTGCTCTTCCTCCGAAGGAAAATCTTTTCTAACTATAAACGGAAACTCTGTCCTGTAGAGCCCGACACCTTCCGCTTTATAGTGTTTTGCTATTTTCAGGTCTCCTAATAAATTAATGTTTGCCAACAAATGGACTTGGGAGCCATCTGCGGTAAAAGTCTTTTCTTTTAATTCGCTACTAATTTCAGCGCTTGTTTTCAATAGCTTCTGCTTTTCTCTAAACGATTCAATAATATCATCTGTCGGATTGATATATAAATTCCCAATTTCAGCATCCATCAAAACTCTAGTATTGTTCCTTATAGACATCAGTCGGGGCTCATCAGCTATTATAACCGGCAACTGCAACGAACTTGCAAGAATGCAAACATGCGAAGTGACCCCTCCGCTTAAAAGGATTATGCCCTTTACTTTCTCTGAAGAATATTTTAAAACATCGCCCGCAGAGAGTTCCTTAGCAATTAAAATACGGCCTTCACAATTTGTGGCATTAACATCAAACCCGATAAGATTACTTAAAATCCTTCTACATATATCTTTAACATCCTGGCTTCTGTCTTTCAGATATTCATCTGCAATATTGTCAAATTTCTTCAAATAATTACCAGCAACCTCGATTATTGCAGCATGAGGTTTTATGCCTTTTTTAATTTTATCAACCATAGCGTTAACAAATATAGAATCTTTCAGCATCAGTATTTGAGCGTTAAATATGAACGAAGCAATATCAGCTAATGTTTCTTCTATCTGCGTCTGCATATCTTCCAGCTGATGTTCCGAATCTTTTAATGCCTTATAGAAATCATCTACGGTGTGCTCTTGAACTACTGCTTGATTGAGCCATAAAGAATTACTCTCTAAAAGAACAACTGCTTCAGCAAAAACAAAGCCCGGCGAGCCAACTCTTCCCTTAACAAATTTCAGGTCACCTTCCTCTTTAATTACTTTCTTTTGCTGTCTATCTTCATCAAGAGACAGTAAAAACCTTGCCATCTCTATTGTATTTGCAAGCTGAGAAGTAATTGCTTGTAAAACAGTTACATCTCCTTCTTTAAAATAATTCTTTTCAGAGTTTTGAATTACCATAACTCCTACTTTATTTGTTCCCCGCAATATAGGCACAGCAAGAAAAGACTCATAGATTTCTTCACCTAGATCAGGAAAATATTTAAAATTAGGGTTCCTGCTCGCATTTCTCTCACAAATCGGCCGAAGCTCTTTTAGAGCTAATCCAGTTAAGCCTTCATCAACATTCATCTTAACATTCCCGATAAGACCTTGATTTAATCCCATTGTCGCTTTTAAAATCAACTCCTGCGTCCCATCGGAGTAAAGGTAGATCGAGCAAACATCCGCTTTCATATGGCTGGCAACCATCTCAACAGTTTTAGATAAAAAATTCTCTAAACTGTTGGAATCTGTGAAAAGATTGCTAAGCTCACTGATATCGCATATCAGCTTTATATTATCTTTATCTGAATTTTGCATAACTATAATATACTTAAATTATTATTTGATGTCTGCACTTTTATTGCATATAAAAGGGGCAGCTTGCGATTGATCCGCATGCTGCCCCCAACCCCTCTATTTTATCCTATAGCTTCATTGCCTTCCTCTCCTGTCCTGATTCGAATACAGCGATCCAGATCTGTGACAAATATCTTCCCGTCACCAATATTTCCTGTCTTGGCGCCTTTGATAATTGCTTTTATTGTCCTATCGACAAAATTTTCATTTACCGCTATTTCTATCCTAACCTTTTTCAAGAGATTTACTTCATGAACCACACCTCTATATGTCTCACTATAACCTCTTTGCTGCCCGCAACCTAACACATTTGTCACGGTCATTTTATGAACATCTGCATCAAAGAGCTCTTTCTTAACATCCGGCAATTTGTGCGGCTGTATCATTANNTGTAAACTTTTTTATGAATTACTAAAGATTTGGAATCCATCATATGCTTCCATTCCATGTTCCATAATATCCAAACCTCTTAATTCTTCTTCTGGAGAAACACGAATGCCCATTGTAACCTTAATTACGTTAAATAAAATTAACCCTATAGAGAAAGCCCAAATAAAAGCAGCTCCAACCCCTATTAACTGTGTTATTAATTGATTCATCCCTCCGCCATAGAGCAAACCACCGCTTACTTCGCCTGTTCCTAATACCTTCTCGGCATTAAATAGGCCACAAGCAAGCGTACCCCAAGCACCACAAACTCCATGGACAGAAACAGCGCCTACAGGATCATCAACCTTTAGCACCTGATCAATAAAAATGACACTAAAAACAACTAAGATTCCTCCTATAGCACCTATCCAGATGGAACCCATAGGCGTAACAGTATAACAACCTGCTGTTATCGCAACTAATCCAGCTAGCGCACCATTTAGAGTCATTGAAGCATCAGGTTTTTTAAATAATATCCATGCAATTATCGTAGCGCTGACCGCACCAGCTGCCGCTGCCAGATTTGTGGTTACAGCAACCCGCCCGATCTCTCCATTGCCTACAGTTGTTGAACCAGGATTAAAACCAAACCATCCAAACCACAACAGAAAAACACCTAATGCAGCTAAAGTTATATTGTGTCCAGGAATTGCCTTTGATTTTCCATCCGGAGAATATTTACCCAATCTAGGGCCTAAAACAATGGCTCCAGCTAATGCTAACCAGCCACCAATAGAGTGAACAACGGTTGACCCAGCAAAATCAACAAAAGGGGTTTTTAAATTCTCTAACCAGCCACCACCATCAAGAAGTCCTCCCCACGCCCATGAGCCAAATATCGGATAGATAAAAGCACAAATAAAGACACTGTAACATAAATATGCCTTAAATTTAGTCCTTTCTGCCATTGCTCCCGACACTATAGTTGCTGAAGTTCCAGCAAAAACCGTCTGAAATATAAGGAAAGCCCAATTCCAATGTTCAGCCGAACCAAGAACATCACCGCCTAACATGAAATTTGTAGTTCCAAATATACCGTTTGATTTTCCAAACATAAGTCCGAAACCAATGAAGAAAAATACAAGGGTCCCAACTGCAAAATCCATTAAATTCTTCATTATAATATTCACTGCATTTTTTGCTCTTGTAAAACCTACTTCTACCATCGCAAAACCGGCTTGCATAAAAAAAACCAAAAATGCAGCCACTGAAGTCCAAACAATATTCAAATTAGTAGTTAATGCTTCAATTGCCTTTGCATTTGTTTCTGTCTCTTCTGCAAATGCCGGCATAACCGAAAACATTATAATCAGCCCTATTAAGGGCAATGATCGAACAATATTTTTCATTATTTTATTTAACATTTTATATCCTTCCTTTTTGCTTAAAAATTAAACGCAAGTGAAACACCCCCATAAAACTGTTCTTTTTGGTCATTTCCCCCGCCATTTGCTAGATCGCCAAATGGAACACTGTAAGCAATAACAGGGCTCATAGAGATTTTTTCAGTTAGCGGAATAGTAACGCCTACTTTAGACAAAGCATAATGACCTTTTCCATCAATAAAAGCGTTATCGTTAAATCCATATTCCAACCCTAAATCAAGGGTAACGCCATACTCTTCACTAATATTAAAACTATGGCCGATCCCTGCCATAAAATAGTTGCCATCAGCACCACCTTGCTCCTCATCTTCATAATCCTTATACCATGTAAAATATGGAGACAAGAACGTGTCTACTGCAAATCCTAAATAAAATTCTTTAGAATAAAGGTCAGCTTCAGGAAATCCATACCATGTATGACCTAAGGACACTGTGATTTTCTCAAGTGCATCATTTAAAAAACCAAGACCAAAACCATAACCAATGAATCCATCTACTTCATCAGAGGCTAATCCATCTTCAGACTGAAGGTCCCAGCTTCCCCAGAAGCCTCCCTCAAAACCTTTTGAAGAAAGCGTAACTCCTGATTGCATAACATTATCGCCATCCAGGAGAAATCCTCTCCAGACATATTTATCGTAATAATCAATGTTAGCAGAAACTGCTATTTCCACATCTTTACTTGCCAAGTAATCCCCTAATACTGTTGAAGATTCGGCATTCGTTTGAAACATCGGTGTAACTAAAACTGTCAAAAGAACCAACAAGCTTTTAATTAAATTCTTATTCATTTCGTTTCCTTTCATATTATGTCTTATATTTGATTTTACTGACAACATAGTCTATTAAGAACAATCTGCGCTCTGTTAAAATAAAAAAGTCCGCTTTCGAACATCCATGTTCTAAGGCGGACCGCTATGTCCAGCTTTTAAATCTGCAACGAGATAAAAGCTTTGTATTAATTAATGATAGCTTTCTACTTATGCTACTGCAAATTTACCCCTTCACTCTTAAATTCACTCATTAATAAAATTGATTCTGACACTTCTTTCATAGATTTTCTAGAATCCATGCTCTTCTTCAATATCATTTTATAAGCATCATCTTCATTAAGAGATCTAATTTGCATCAAAAGGCCCTTTGCTTTTTCTATTATTTTTCTTGTTTCTAATGCTTCTTTTGCCTTTATAGATTCTTCTACTAACTTTGTATTCTCAACAACAACTGCCGCCTGATTAGCCACCATCTGCAAAACATCAATCTCTTCTTTTGTAAATTCGTGTTTCTTCTCCGTATATACATTTATCAAACCAATTGCCTGCTCTTTCACAACCATTGGAACACATAACATTGATGTTAATTTTTCTTTTATTGCCAGACCCCTAAATGAATATCTTTTTTCTTCCCGAACATCAAAGATCGCAATTGGTTTTTTTGATCTTATAACATCTCCGCTGATACATGAACCTATCTTTAAATTAGGTTTTGTCCTGTAATGTTCACTAAGGCTTTGCGTAGCCTTTATTTCTAGCTCTTTACCCGTTTTATCTACAAGCATAATTGAACATATCTTTGAGCTAAGAATCTCTGCCGTAACAACCACAATAAGACTTAAGATCTCCTCAAGATAATTCTTTGACGTTATTGAATTACTGACCTTCATCAAGTTATCAAATTGTACTGCTTTCTTCTTTGCTTCTTCATATAGTCGAGCATTTTCTAAAACACCCTCAATTTGCTTTACGATCAAAGAAATAAGATCTATCGTCTTTTCACTATAGTCATGTTTTCTTTTGTTCTGGATATTCACGACGCCTACAGCTTTACCTTTATTGATAATTGGCACAGATAACAGGGCTTCATATTTATCTTCTGGCAAAACATCAAAACTTTTAAAACGTTCATCTTTATAAGCATTTTCTGCGATCGCCACCAGGGAAGAGTTGCTAAAGACCCATCCTGCAATGCCTTCACCTGCTTTTAAATTAAGCTGTCCTATCTCTTTTTGATGAGGAGTCTTCGAGGCCATCAAGGATAACTGTTTTTTTGTATTATCAAGTAAATAGATAAACACGGAGTCTGCCTTTGTAACCTCTGTGATAATATTAACTGTTTCTTTCAGAACTTTTTCTAGGCCCAGTTCAGAATTGGTTATTTCAACGATCTTACGCAAGAGTTTATTCTCCATCACTTGACTAATATGCAACTTTCTGATCTTTTTTTCGGCCATCATATTTTCCTTTGCAATAAAAAAGCCCCACCCAATTATATCTTCATTGAATGAGGACATCTTTGCCCAAAATAAATATCTTACACAAAAAAAACCCGGACCCACATTACTATGAGTTCCGGACAACTTTGCCAGGACATATAAACATCATCGTTCTTTACATCTACTACTATGTTTGGAGTATATAACAATTTCTATTATTTGTCAATGCAGAGATTAGTATAAAACAAATCTTTTGTACTTCAAAAGAAAGTATCGGGGAATACTTTTTTCGTCGAGGATAACATATGCCCCGATACTTTCAATGATTTTTTATTACATAATTCTAGTCTTTAAAGCATAAACAACATTTCTGCATAAGAAGGCAGTGGCCAAACATCTTCAGCAACTAATCCTTCTAGAGAGTCAATTGAAGACCTAAGATCCAACATCGCAACCTTAGTTTTTAAGGCATTGCCTCTTTTAATTGCAGCAGCAAGCGTATCGATCTTAACTAGCGCCCCTTCAAGCTCGTCAGTTATCTCTTTCAATATCTTTCTTGACCCCGTTGATTTTGTCTTATTGATGCCCTCGACTGATCTAATGCTGTCTGCAAGCTCTTCTTGGTAGCTAAAAACAGCCGGCACTATCATGGTCTTTGCCATATCAAGAGACAGCTTTGCTTCATAGTCTATAACAGACTCATACATTTCCTTATAAACTTCATACCTGGAAGCTAGCTCTGTTTTGGATAACACTCCATGCTTTCCAAAAACTTTCTCATTAGCCGGGCTCCTTAAAGCCTCTAAGACTTCCGGAGTATTCTTAAGATTTGGCAAGCCTCTTTTCTTTGCCTCTCTTAACCATTCTTCTGTATAATTATCACCATTAAAAAGAATCCTTTTGTGCTTCTTGACAATATCCTGCAATAATTTTTGTATTGTAGCATTTAGGTCCTTTTTACTAACACCTTCTAATATTGTACAAATTTCGTCTAAGGCTTCCGCGACAATAGTATTAAGCACAATATTTGGCCCTGCTAAATTAGCATTTGAGCCAACTGCCCTAAATTCAAATTTCGCTCCAGTAAACGCAAAAGGAGACGTTCTGTTCCTATCAGTCGCATCTCGAGGCAGATCAGGCAATGAATCAACACCTATCTCAAGAACGCCACCCTTCTTAGAAGACTTTGCTCCGCCCTTTTCAATTTGCTCAATAATATCTGTAGGCTGCTCTCCTAAGAAAATTGAAATAACAGCCGGAGGGGCTTCATGTGAACCAAGCCTATGATCATTGCCGGCTGACGCAATTGAAGCTCTCAATAGATCAGCATATGTATCAACTGCCTTAATGATAGCACAAAGAACCACTAAAAACTTAGCATTATCGTGCGGGTTATCTCCTGGAGAAAGCCAATTCTTCTCGTCAGGGCCAACTATTGACCAGTTATTATGCTTCCCGGATCCATTAACACCAGAAAATGGTTTTTCGTGAAGAAGGCATGCCAGGTCATGTTTTTCAGCGACCTTTTGCATAACCTCCATTAACAACATATTATGGTCAATGGCTAAATTTAACTGTTCGAAAACAGGGGCGATCTCAAATTGTGCAGGAGAAACTTCATTGTG
>DUGA01000073.1 GCA_013331615.1 Candidatus Woesearchaeota archaeon
TCTTACCTGCATTGCTGGAGCTTGTGAAGATGAGCTGCTTCCTAATTCATTCTGCTGCTGCATCCTCTGCTCTTCGATTGTCATTTTCTTCTCCTGTTTTTCATCGCCTTGCATTGATTTCTGAAAGCTATGTCCAGAACCAATAACCGCTTCAGGATTGCCTTGTGTAAATGAGAATAGAGTCTGCTGCGCTGGCCTAAGATGAGCTTCCCTATTTTCGATCTGNNGTTTATTATAATTTTTTGGTTTATTGTTAATTTCATTTTTTTCTTTCTTATCAGTAACTTTTTTATCAGTTGCAACAGCATCAGTCTTCACATCTATCCTTCTTCCGACCTGCTGATACACTGCTTTATCCTCTAATCCTTTGAAGTATATGATACCTTTGCTTCGAAATATATTATCAGGCAGCTTTTGCGCAAATGCCTGGAATTTCCTGATATCAAGCAGTTTATCTGCCTTGAACATGAACGAAACTATTCCATCTTTATCAATATGGTTGCCGAATTCATCATGCTCATGATCTTCCTCAAGCCATTTGCCTTTTTTATCCAAGAATCTTTTGACATCAAACTGCCCTATATTTAAAATCAANNTTTGTTCAGCAATATTATATCTCCTGCTTTTATCTGGTCTGTTCCATTGCTTTTCTTCAGATTTTCTTCAAAATGAGCTGCATCAGCAACTGTAATTATGCTATCCATCTCAGTAAGCTGCTGCAATTCCTTAAGGAAAAATGTTTGCGCAACTGGCACAGGATTTGCCAACCCAGAAGTTTCAATCATCAAGTATTGAAGATCTTTATGTGTCCTGATTATTTTCAAGATCATCTCTATAATATCTCCTCTTACCTGGCAGCAGATGCAGCCATTGCTTAGCTCAATTATGTCTTCCTTTGTACTGACAATCAGCTGATTATCTATTCCAATCTCCCCAAATTCATTTACAATAACAGCAACCTTCAGGCCTTTATTGTTCTGAAGGATATGGTTCACTAAAGTGGTCTTACCGCTGCCTAAGTAGCCAGTGATGATGGTGACAGGCAACCTATTTTGCATCTTAGAGCTTTGGCTATAGTTTTGTTTGGTGCTTTTTTTCATGATATTTTTAACAGCATTAGTTTTCATTTTTCTATAAAGCTTATTTGTTATTTTATTTATAATATTATCTGAAAAAAGATGAATAATTTTTTAAAGCAGCAGTATTTTACTCTATATAATATGAGACAATTATCAAGAATAGCTGCAATCAGCACTTTAGGTTTAATTGGGATTTTAGCAGGCTGCCAACAACCAGAAACAAAGTTGAATCCCAATAATGTAAAAGTTCCTATAGCAAGTATAGCACAAGAAACAGAAACATTAGCTCCTGTTATTGAACTTGAAGCAGAAGTACCTAAAGTATCAGCTGCTGCACCTGCGCAAAGAAATAAATATGAAAACATAGATAATCTATTCTCATTACCAAATTTATATTTAGCAAATTTAGGAATAGGTATCGTAACTGAGACTGGAAAATATAATAGCTTTATTTTTAGTTATGCTAATGGTAAAGAACATTTAAGATTTACCAAAGGATATACAGTAACTATGCCAATTGTAGATATTCTTACAGTTTACTCTATACAGATGTATATAACAGACCATAACGTCGACAGAAATTTAAGGTATAGTTTTGAATTTAATGATAGTGGTCAATTATTTGCAGCTTATATTACTAAAGTAGATTCACATACTCAAAATGAAGAAAGAATATTATATTTTGGACCTGCATTTGATGGAGAGAACTGGGTAGTCCATATAGGACCAGACAGTTCACAATATGGAGTTAAAACAAATACAGGAGATAGATTATTTGAAGGAATAACTGGTTTAGCAAGACTAGCATGGAACGCTTCTCTCGAAGCCATACCTGCTGAAAATAGAAAAGATATTGAAAAAGATATCGCTTCTCATGTTATAAGATAGTTAATAAATAATTTTATACTTTTACTTATACACAATCTTTGCCAATACACTCTCAGTGCTGACAATATGCGTCTGCATCTTCAGCTCTTCAGGAGAAAAGCCTAAAGCAAGACCAATCAATTGTGGAAGATGTAGTATTGGCATGCCTAATCTTTTCTCTATTATTCTCTCTGTATCTGGCTGCATTGAATCTAAGTTAAGATGGCAAAGAGGACAAGGCGTCACCATGCAGTCTGCTCCATGATCTTTTGCATCAAGCGTCTGCTTGCCTGCCATCTTCAAAGAAGCAGTTCTGTTCATCATTGTTATCGGAAATCCACAGCATTTTGTCTTGCCTTCATAATCAACAGGCTCTGCACCCAATACACGAATCAGTTTATCAAGCGAAGTTGGATTGTCTGCGCTCTCAAAACCAAGCGTTTCCTCAGGACGCAACAAGTAACATCCATAGAACGGCGCAACTTTTAATCCTGTCAATGGCCTTATAACTTTTTTCTGCAGATTCTCTAATCCATAGTCTGAAATCAGAATCCACAACAAGTGTTTTACAACTGCAGTTCCTTTATACTTCAACCCTTCATGTGAATTGCCATGAAATCCATCATTGTTGATGATAATTTCTTGATTTTCAACTACATCATTCTTTTTTTCGCTTGATGCTTGATGATAAGGGCTTTCTTGTTGTTTAATATTTTCGCTTGCTATCTTCTCATTTATCTGCGCAAGAAACTCAGGGCTTTCCTTGAATTTTTTATTGGACTTAGACATCACACCCTGGCATGTGCTGCAGTGCGTCATCACAGGCAGCTGCAGTTCTTCTGCCATTGCAAAATTCCTTGCATTCAATGCATCTCCCAATATTGGAGTCCTTTCATTGATGACTCCTGCACCGCAACAGCTTGCTCGTTTCAGCTCAACCAATTCAATTCCAAGATGCTTGCAGATCAATATAGTAGAAGCATATAATTCCTTACAAGCTCCCCTTGAGACGCATCCTGGGAAAAATGCATATTTAAGTGGTTTAGATTGTGACTTAATATCTTCTATTTTTTCTTCCTTGTTTTTTATTTTGTTTGCCATCTTTCAATTATTTTATTCTTTATTTGGATTCCTATGTTCAAACAGCTCAGGCTCTTTAATATCTAGTTTATTTGACATCTCTTTTTTCTCAAGCTCCAAATAAATCTTCTTGATCTCTTCTGCCCCAACTATTGGCTTATGCCAAACATCTGGCATCTTGCCTTTAAAATACATTCGCATCCCAACAGGAGCTAATTGAAAAAATCCAATTATATTCAATCCGACAGATTTTACAGGCAATGTAACTTCATTTATCCATCCTGCATGCTTTACTCCGTCAGAAAATGCTTTATGATGACGAGCTCCTGGATTAAATATCATTCCTGATTGTTGCGCATACTTTCTTATCTTCAGTATCTGTTCCATTGGCGCAACTTTCATCGGACACACCTGAATACATGCAAAACAATGCGTACAGTCCCATACACCATGATTGCCTGGCTTGTTTAATGCTCTTAACCTTTCTTTTTTTCTTGTATCACGAGGATCATCAACATACCTTAATGCGTGTGCAAGAGCAGCTGGCCCCAAAAATCTTTTTTCAACATCTAAAGTATTACAATCAGAATAACATGCACCGCACATGATGCAGGAAGCGACTGCATCTAGCTTCTTAGCATCTTCTTTTTTCATGGTAAATTCCTTTTCAGGAAAATTTCCATCATGGACTATCCAGGGCTTGATCGCATGCAATGCAGCCCAGAAATTACCCATGTCAACAACCAAATCTTTGACTGGAGCCATGTTTCCCATTGGCTCAATAAGGATTTCATCTGAACAGAATGTTTCTGTGATTTTATGCACCTGCGTCTCACATGCTAATTTGGTTCTTTTATTTACTTTCATGCTGCAACTTCCGCATATAGAATTTTTGCAGTTGCGACGATAAGTTAAGCTGCCATCATGTTTCCATTTTATCAGGTCAAGACAATCCAGTAAAGTAGTCCCATCCTTGACTTCAAGTTCAAAAGTATCATATCTAGGAGCATCATCTTTTTTATCTTTTGCAGCATCAAATCTCTGGATCTTGAATTTAATTATTTTTGTTTTTGCATCTTTAGCATCATGTTTGCCAGCAGTATGTTTAAGATTAGCAGCAGATTTATGTTTCTCTTTGATATGCTCTTGTAGTTTTTTTTCTTTCATTTTTTATTTAATATAATAATAATAATAATAATAATAATAACTACACCCTTAATACAATAATAACTACATCAATACTTCCTTTCCTCTGGCTGATACTTAGTAATTACCACAGGCCTTTCATCTATCTTTATGCTGCTAGCTTCATCCTCATTCTTTGATATCATAAAATGCTTCAGGTATTTTACATCATCCCTCTTTGGAAAATCTGCTCTTGTATGTGAGCCACGGCTTTCTTTCCTGTTCAAGGCGAAAAGCACGATAATTTCAGAGAATTTCAACAAGCTTCCAAGCTCTAAAACTTCAACAAGATTTGTGTTAAAAGTCCTGCTTTTGTCATCTATATTTATCTGCGAATAAACTTTCTGCAAATCACGAACAATCTCCAATGCAAACTTAAGCTTCCTGTCATCTCTCAAGAGCCAGCAGTATTTCTCCATGGTATTCTGGAGCTCATCTCTGACTTCAATCATCGTGATCTTTCCATCTCTAGTTAGCATCTCATCGATCTTTTTCTTTTCTTCTTCAAGCAGCTCTTCATTATAAACTTCCTCAAGCTCATTGTTCGCGCAAAAAAAATTCATAACTCTTCCTGCTCTTTTCCCAAATACAACACACTCTAACAAAGAATTTGCACCTAAACGATTAGCTCCATGCACAGAGATACAAGCGCATTCTCCTGCTGCATATAATCCAAGCACCTTATTTTTTCCGTCCTGCAAAACTTCACATTCTTTTGTGACAGGAATCCCTCCCATCGAATAATGAGCTGTTGGCCTTATAGGTATAGGTTCTTTAACGACATCAATATGCATTTGCTTTGTGCACATCTCATGCACAAAAGGCAATTTATCCATTATTTTTTCTTTGCCAAGATGCCTCAGGTCAAGATACACAAAATCTTTTCCTCCGATTCCGCGTCCTGCAAGAATTTCGCTTTCAATCGCCCTACTGGTTATATCTCTAGGAGCTAACTCCATTTTGCTAGGCGCGTATTTTTCCATAAATCTCTGGCCTTTGTCATTAATAAGATAGCCGCCTTCTCCTCTTACAGCTTCTGTGACAAGCAATCCTATCTGATATAATCCAGTCGGATGTATCTGCACAAATTCCATGTCTTGTAAAGGTAATCCTTCCTTAAGAACTAAAGCAAGTCCATCCCCAGTGCTTGCATAATCATTTGAAGTTGTCTTATAACATTTGCCGTATGCGCCTGTTGCCAGCAGCACAGCTTTTGCCTGAATCAGCTCAATATTTCCTGTCTTTATATCTAATACGATAACACCTTTGCATACCTGCTGCTTACTACCGTCTTCATTTATTCCTTCTGGTTCAATAATTAATTTAAGGACATACCATTCCTCATAGACCTTGACGCCTTTCTTAAGTATCTGTGAATAAAGTTCATGCAATAAAGCATGCCCTGTTTTATCTGTCGCATAACAAACCCTTGGCTTGCTGTAGCCACCAAAATTTCTCTGCGCAATCTTGCCATCATCTGTCCTGCTAAAAACTACTCCCATGTGCTCCAGTTCATAAATTTCCCTAGGAGCTTCTTTAACCATATATTCAACTGCATCTTGGTCTGCTAAAAAATCGCTTCCTTTCACAGTATCATACATATGCTCTTCCCAAGAATCCTGCATAGAATTTCCTATTGATGCAGCTATTCCACCTTCTGCTGCGCAAGAATGGCTTCTTAACGGATGTACTTTAGAGATGATTGCAACACTGCCTTTAGCTTCTATCGCTGCTCGCATCCCTGCAAGTCCGCCGCCGATGATTATGATGTCATGCTGTAGCATAGTATCACTCTTTTTTATAGTATGAAATAATTTGTATCAGTTTACTTTAGTTGTATTAATAAAAGAAATATAATTTATATCATATAAATGTTTTGATTAGTAACCAGCAATCTTCAGCCAATTCCCAAATATCAGCTTTGCATTATTAAAATACTCTTGCTTGGCTTTCTCATACTGAGTTTTCATTTTACCAATATCCATCTGCTTTATCTCATCATCCTCTGCTACCCAAGAATTAAATGTCTCTTCATCAACCTCAAAATGCCCTTGGATACCGTAAGCATTCTCATCAACTTTTACTATCTGGTTTTTACAATGTTTTCCTGTTGCAAGGCACTGCATGCCATAATTAGGCAATAATTCAACTGTCTCTCCATGCATCTGAAATATCTTTAATCTGACTACAAAAGGATCAGATGAGCCAGAAGCATAAGCAACATCAACACCGAATTCTGCATAATGTTCTTCAATTCCTGCAAAAAGTTGATCATATCTGCCAGCAAGAGTTAGATCAACCTCATAAAATTCTCCTGACTCATCACAAACACCAATCTCTTTTATCTTAACTCCATTTGCTTCATTCACATAGACTGTTCCACCAACAACTGCAACTAAGACTTGCATTCCTAAACAAATACCTAGATAAGGCACTTTCTGCTCAACGCATTTCCCAACAAACTCTAATTCCTTAACAATCTTAGGTGTTTTATCATTTGCGCTGTCTGGCCCTCCAAAAATAATTACTCCGCCATAATCTACAAGATTCGGAAAGTTGGTAGTATCATCTGCATCAATTATATCATACGCAATATTCTTCTCTCTAAGAAACTGTGCAATAAAGCCTAAGCTTTCTCTTGGGATATTTCTGACAACTAATATTTTCTTTGGCATAATAATCACAGAAAAAGTAACCTGATTTTAAAATTTTATTGCAAAAATCCGATTTACCAAAAACTTTTATATAACGCAGCATTTTATATAACCTTACAATAACCTAATACACCATATAATATCTACAAACTATAACACAATAACCATGTCATTCACAAAACTAAACTTCGGAACTGCAGGCATCCCTATCTCAACAGAAGACCGCAACACAGAAAACGGCATAAGAAGGATTAAAGAGCTTGGCCTTGGCTCAATGGAGCTTGAATTTGTAAGAAGCGTAAACATTTCTAAAGAAAAAGCCCCAATTATAAACAAGATCAGAGAGGAAAATGACGTCATTTTAACTTGTCATGGTCAATATTTCATCAATTTAAACGCAGTAGAAAATGAAAAGATAGTTGCATCCAAGCAAAGAATCCTGAACGCTGCAAGGATTGCAAATCTGTGTGGTGCATTTAGCATGACTTTTCATGCAGCATACTATCTTAACATGGAAAAGCCTGCTGTATACAAGACAGTAAAAGACAATCTGAAAGAAATAATTGAAACTCTAAAACAAGAAGGCAACAAGATCTGCATAAGACCAGAGACAACTGGCAAGGAGACACAGTTTGGCAACATGCAGGAAATCCTGCAATTGAGCCAAGAGTTAGATCAAATAATGCCATGCATTGATTTCTCTCATCTGCATGCAAGATACAACGGAAAGTTTAATACNNCTGAATCTGAAAGACTCTGACTTGAATTATAAAGCACTTTGCAAAGCTTGGAAAGATTTTGGCATCAAAGGAGCAATTACCTGCGAATCTCCGAATATTGAAGAGGATGCTTTGCTGTTAAAGAAAACATATGAAAATTCTTAAATAAGAGTAGAATATTATTATAGGAAAAGAATAATAATTTAAAAGAATACTATGAAAAAACAAAAAGTAATTGCAGTCAACCAAGACAAGAAGTTTGTTTTAGGTGCAATTATATTAATAATAGTTCTAGCAATAATCACAATAAACGCAGGCGCAATATTGAACAATGACGGCTATGACAAAAAGCAGTGCCCATTTGTGGTATTAGGCAATAAAGAAACAGATCTGAAGATTAAATACTTTGAGACTCCTTACTGCTTTTACTGCTGGCTGGAAAAACCAATATTGGAGAGATTGGTCCAAAACAAAGGCAGCATATTCCATTTAGAGAAATATGATTTAAGATACTGCAAAGAAGAAGCAAACAAATATAACATAAGAGGTGTTCCTAGTTTTGTATTTGGCATTAATAATAATATAACAAATAATATCCAAGATAATACAGACAATAGTCAACCGAAAGAATACACTACATATGGCTTTATCCCAGAAGATAAATTAAATTCAATTGTCTGCGAATTAACAGCTGCTTGCTGAGGTGAGATGAATGAAAAATAATAGAATGAGATCTATCTTGACAACATTTTTGATCATTTTCATAATAATTTTATCTAGTTGCGCTGCAAAAGACCGGGAACAGCAAGATCCTCAGCCATTAGACCTAAAATCATTGACACCAGAACACGCTGTTAAAGAATATTACAAAGCTTGGAGTACATTTGATTTTAAGACACAATATGCGTTGATTGATGATAATTTCAGGCAATTAGAACCAAGCGCAAAAGATTTGCAAACATTTTCAAACTATATGCTTGCATTTTTTGGAGAAGGAAAAGCCATAGAGCCATTAGAAGTCAGCCAGACTTATTTTGACGGCAAAGAAGCAAAAGTAGGATACAGGATAAAGCTCATAAACAAAGACAATACAGAAAAAATCCAGACAGGCATACAATCATTAAAGCTTACAGAAAGTGGTTGGAAATTAAGGGCACCTTACGGAGATAAGATCAAAATTGAGTGAATTGATTATATAGGAGATTAAGGTTTTTTATTTTTTCTAGAATTAATCACTTCTTTTTAGTTTTCTTATCATCCCTAACCTGGCTTCCAATAACTATTGCTGCACTTATCAAAGCAAGATTCTTGACTATGTACTGACCTTCAAGCGTTAATACATACCAATGCGAGCCATAGACTATATCTGGCAGTAATATCATCGGCAAGAATGTGCCTCCCATCTGGAGCGCCATCAAAAGTATGCCTAATCTGATTAGCGGCTTATACAATAAGCATACTCCAATCAGCACTTCCCACCAGCCTAATAATGGAATAAACCATGCTGGATGAAACCAATACACAGTCTTTGTCACAAGCTCATTTGCTGCACTTACTCCAATCGGCTTTAATATTCCAACCCAGATAAATATAATTGCAAGCGAGATTCTGCAAATCAGCACACCATACTTCTTCATCCATGATGTTATAGCAATATCTATTTTATTCAAAAACTTATTATTGTAGAATAATCTGTCAACCTTGTCTTGTATAGTTTTCATTTTTTGATGGATTAAACACTAATTTATATCCAGATGTGTCTCATACAGGAAACCAATATCCTTATCAACCTGATTCAGCTCATGGATGACCTCAACCTTAATATCATTTGAGCTTACCTTATGATGTTTGCAAAATTTATTCTTGATATTCTTTGCGACCTGCTGAGCTATCATCTCTGCATCTTTCTCAGAGTAATGCGCATTTAAAGTTGCTGCATAAATGCTCCCATAAACTTTCTTTATGTCAAAATCCTCATAATGCCCTTGGCGCTTTACCATAAAAACGTGCTTGCAGCTCACTGAACTAGCTTTTTTCTTATTTGCACTTTTCGTTTTTGATTTTCCTTTTTTTGCCATTTACATTATTGAATTAGTTTTATTATTGAATTTAGTTTATTACCCAAAATTAATAGTCCCATTAGCTATCAGCATCAATAGCCATCCCAATGCAACCAGCACAATTCCTGTTGCCAATCTCATCACTGCCCTGTTCTTCATCTTCCATCTCTTGATATTTTGTATCTTTGTGCCGAAATACACCATGAACAATATCACAGCAAGAGGCATCACAAATATGATGTTATAAATAACTAACAACATAAACGCAGTAAAATTAAAGTTTTGCGATAATAATAATGTTATTGCAAGATATGGTCCTCCTGTGCAGGGAAGTTCAACTGCAGCAACAAATGCGCCTAAGAATA
Organism: Candidatus Woesearchaeota archaeon; assembly: GCA_013331615.1. Lineage (GTDB taxonomy): Archaea > Nanobdellota > Nanobdellia > Woesearchaeales > UBA10200 > UBA10200 > UBA10200 sp10200u. Next base: position 10,010 of record DUGA01000073.1, read on the forward strand.
TGACTGTCCAGACAGAAAGATTCTGCATAAGGTCATGGATCTTCTTTGCTTTATCCTGAGGAATCATCAGAGAGATGCCTTGGCCATACCAGAAATAATCTTTTATTTCCACTAATCCTGCAAATACAACAACTGCCCCGACAACAATACTTATGTATTCTGCAACTACTTGTGGAATATTTGCTAAGAAAGCAATTAGCCCTAAGCCTGCTAAAAAATAGACTACATACACTACGCCAATATACAATAATCCTTTGCTAAGCAACTGATTTTTTTTCTTTGTTGCAAGCAGAGTCGAGACTAGCAAGATTAACACCCCAATAGCGCATGGATTGATTGAGTCAATCACTGCCGTTATTAATACTGCTCCGATCGTTGGTAATGATGCTTCAACTGTCATTTTTAGTTTTTCAGATTCTTTTTATTTTATCTAATAACAATATCAATATTATTTTCATCTGCTCCATTTAGCTCAGCTAACAGCTCTTTCTCATTTTTTTCGTTGAAGATTATCTTTAGCCTATCGCCTGGAGGAATGGTTGAATAAGGAGATAGCACATAATCTCCTGCATTATCTAATCTGCTCCATTTTCTTTCTCTGCCAGACTGCTTTTCAGCAAATACATATAACGCAGCTAATTTTCCATTACAAACGTCATTATTTTTGACAGTAACTTCTCCAATGCTGCTGTGTAGATGGAACTCAGTCTCAGTTATATAAGACTCTACTTTCTCAAAGAATTTTCCAAGAGAAATCTCATCAAGTGTCCTTGGAACTCCTTCAACATGTATCCTGTTATCATTATGCTCATGCAAAAGGTTTGTGCCGACTCTATTTGACAATCCAATAGGGTCATAAAGCTCGTAATTTGTGTTGCATAAATTTATTTCAAAATCTGCATGCCAGTGTACAGGCCCATGAGTAGGAGATGTGATGTTAACATATAATGTAGAGAAGATCATGAACAAAGTTGCAATAACAACCACAACAGCGATTACATCAAACACGATTCTTTTATGGAATTGATGTGGATTTTTTAGGGTGAGATACCAAGATAATGCTAAGATAGAGATGATAGATGCTCCATAGATCAAGTTTAATGAGAGAGAAGCAAAATCCAGCTCAGTTGAGCCATTAGAATCTTTAGAAGAACCCTCTTCATCACCATGCCCATAAGCTGATAAAGATGTAAATAATATAGTAAGCAATACAAATAACATGCTAAGTACTTTTACAATACACCTCTTTTTCAATTTAGCTGCCATATCCTAAAATATATATTATTGATAACAAATATCTTAAAAATTAATAATTAAGCATAATTGTTGATGATCAAACATCTGCAAATTTTTTTAGCAAAACTCGCACTGATGCTTCATTGATTTCTTTGATTTCTTAGAACTCTTTCCTGCTTTTTTTGTTTTTTTCTTTTTTGCTGCCATTT
>DUGA01000058.1 GCA_013331615.1 Candidatus Woesearchaeota archaeon
CAGTCTTGCCCAGTCCTTATTCATATGCCTTTTTGCAGCATACAAAAGTTTCTCATAAAGAGAAACACTCTGACTCGCTTTGTCACTCTTTCGAGCATTGCAAAATATACTTGACTGCTGCACCCCGTAGGGCTAGGACTAGTGTCTCAGAGTCCTTCTCAGGGCACCTTCGCTAAAAGCCCTTACTGATCTTCGGCTTGGTGGGCATTTACCCCGCCAACAACCTAATCAGACGCAGCCCCATCCTAAGACCTTGCGTTTCAAAGATGCCTCATTCCAGAAGGCATCTTCTACCAGACCTTAGCATCAGTTTCCCGATGTTATTTCTAATCTTAGGTTAGGTTAGCTACGTGTTGCTGAGCAGTTCGCCCTCTTTCGAGAGACTTGCATGTCTAAGCACAAGCCAAATAGCCGCAGCCGCCAGCAGGATAAACTGGATTTAACTAATTTATCCTCCTATTGGCTTTTGCCAAATCTTGTCTTGAATTAACGAGAACACAACTAGATGACTGCCATACATCATACCTTAACATAATGCATTAAGGCACTCATTCTAGCTACAAAATCTTTTAAATTTTGATAGCCGCCAAAAATCCAATATCTTGGGATTTTGGAGGTTAACATTTTAACATATTTTAACCGAGAACATGATTTATAAAGGTTTCGCCTGTCGGCGACGAAAAGATCTCTCAGAAAAACCCTTATTCAAGGGCAAGATTATTTGATTCCTTTGGTATAACCTGACTCACAAAACATCCTCGCCGACAAACTGCTCTATTGGCGGAATTTCCTTTTCTATCTTGTGCTTTTTGCAGTATTCCCTTGCGAGAATATGAAATACCAGCCCGATGCTTTTGTTGCTTTTGTTGTTGCATGGGATTATATGCTCAACATCCTTTGCAATATTATTTGAATCGCACAATGACAGGACATTCTTGTTCATCCTTTTTGCGTCATTCATTGCATTCTTGTCAACCCATGGGTCGCAGACAACTACGAGCTCCGGCTCCATAAAGTTGCTTAGATTTAAGTTGGTAAGTATGCCTGCAGGGTATTTCTTTGTGAATGCCTTTATGCCTGTCAGCTCTGAAAAGAGGCTGACAGCATTCCACCCAGCCATTCTCTTGCACACAACAAGAACCTCGTCTGGCTTGAATTTTGCAAGAAAATCAATTGATTCCCTCAATTTTTTGTCAATAAGGTTGGTGTTAAGGACAGCGAGCCCGTCTGCCCTTCTCTTGTACACATATCTTCTCATTACAGGAGTTATAACTTTTGTTCCGAGGTGAATTCCATATTTGACATAATCCTCAATTGGAACAAGCATCTCTGCCCTGCCGGTAACCTTTTCTTTCAGCTCCTCTGTGCTTATTTCCTCAACCTTTATTTTCTTTGCCCTTTCAAGAAGCTCTTCTCTTGTTATCTTTTTCTTTTCTTTCTCAGCTGCTTCAGGAACTGGAACAGCTGCAGCANNTTCTTTCTCAGCTTCTGAAGACTCGGCTTTCTTTTTTGGCATTTTTATAGTTTTTACTTTAATTTGTTCTTTATGAAATTTGAATTATAAACAGCTCAGGGGTTGCTCTGGGGTTGTTTCAGCCAGTACCTGACTAAGTTAAAACAACCATGAGAAAGGGGTTTTTAAAGGTTTGGAAAAAGCCCGAGCAAATCAAAATCACTTTTTTCTTCTTGCAATAATAAGAATGATTGTCAGCAAGATTACTGCAATAGGTATTGCATAATACAAGTAAGCCAGATTTTTTCCAGATTCAGCATCTGTTGTTTCTGATTCTCCTAATTGAGGGGCATCGGATATTGTTGGATTTCCTCCGCCAGCAGTCATAAACATTTGCTGTATGAACACTGCTTCCCCTGTGGAAGCATCAACATAAATATACCAAAATCCTGTTTCACTAGGTAATTCTTTCATTCCTACACCAATCTTCCATGTTAATCTTATTTTTACGTCGTTATAATTAGATCCTGTATAAGGAAGCTTTTCTAAAAAAACCTCTAAAACAGCATCTTTTAGTTCATTTTCTTCTATTGTATCATTTACAGGGTTTCCAGCCACATCGTAATATGTAATTATTTTTTCTGCGAGAATATTCTTTGCTTCTGTTTCGTCAATCTCTGTTTCTGGCAGCTCTGCGCATGTCACATTTTTTAACAAGCCATTTTCTTCAAGCACATCTGCTATATTACATAATGTTTTATTCTCTAAACTATTAAGCTCATTATCCAGAACTTCTAAGGCATCTCTTTCTAATGGCGCAATAACAAAGGGATAGTTTTCTGCCTGATTTGATATTTCTGCCGAGATAATATCAACCATGCTGAATACCAGCATGCTTAAAATTAATACGCTAATTATTGCCTGTTTCATGCTAATCAATATCTTTGCCTCTTTATAAATCCGTCGATAACTTCAAGGAGATTTGAGGTCATACCTCTAAAAAATTTTCAGCTAAAGAACTCTTTAAACCAGTTAATTATTCTTTGCCATAATGTTGCATCTAAACATTCTCCATTAACACATAGATTGCTTTCACATTCAAAGCTATTTTCACATGCCCCATTACCTTGTGATACCTCTTTGAATGCACTTTCTTCAGAACAATATTTTCCCGATTTTCTGTAGCCAAAAGGATAG
>DUGA01000039.1 GCA_013331615.1 Candidatus Woesearchaeota archaeon
AGACTGGGTTTTTGGAAAGAAAGGCTTTTTTGAGATCAAGGATATGATAAAGGATGTTGTTAAATAAAAAAATATAAAGGTGAGAAGTATGGCATTACGGATAGGTATAGCTGATGAAAACGGAACGGTTAATCAAGAAAAATCATTTATTCATTGGCAAGACAGTATTGCAGATGCACTTAGAGATGAAAGTCCGGCCATAAAAGATTTACTTGCTTTAGACTGTGGAGGAAGTACTTGTACCGTTGGACCGGAGATATATATTACTGTGATAGCTCAGTTTGAAAATGAGAGAAGAAGATTAGAAGGAAGAGAAGAAGTAACACGAGGTAGAAACCAAATTCCTAGTGCGTATGATGCAGTTAGTGCATGTTATGATGTTTTGACTCAGGCAAAGACTTTAAATAAGTCAATAATCTTTACTAATTAAATGGAGGATGAAAACTATGTCACAAATAAGATTCAAAGGCGTATACACAGCGATCATAACACCTATGAAGGAAGATGGCTCAGTAGATGAAGCTGCATTAAGGAATCTGATAGATTTCCAGATCGAAAATGGGGTAGCTGGAATTGTTCCAGTTGGCACGACAGGGGAATGTCCTACACTGAATCATGCAGAACATAATCATGTTGTTGAGTTTGTGACAAAGTATGTCAAACAAAAAAACAAATCTGTCCAGGTGATTGCCGGCACTGGCTCAAATGCAACAAGCGAAGCAGTTTCCATGACAAAGCATGCTAAAGAAGCTGGAGCAGATGCAAGTTTGCAGGTCTCTCCATATTACAATAAGCCAACACAGGAAGGATTATACCGGCATTTTAAGAAAATAGGGGATGAAGCTGATTTGCCTTTAGTCATCTACAATATCCAGGGAAGGACAGGTATCAATATTGAAACACTAACTTTGATGAGACTGGCAAAGGATTGCAAAAACATTGTTTCTGTCAAAGAAGCATCTGGGAATATGTCACAGATGATGGATGTCATAACTGAGAGCAGAAAATTATCGCAACAGACAGGCAGAAGCTTTGATGTATTGTCAGGAGATGATAACTTGACTTTACCATTAATCTCACTAGGCGGCACTGGAGTTATTTCTGTTGCATCAAATATTGCACCTAAGCAGATGGTTGAGATGGTAGATGCTGCATTGAAAGGGGATTATGAGACTGCGCAAAGGATACATTATGAATTATTGCCTTTATTGAAGATAATCTTCATTGAGACAAATCCTATCCCTGTAAAGACAGCTTTAGCAATGATGGGCAAATGCACTGAAGCATTCAGATTGCCATTATGCGAGATGAAGCCAGAGAACAAGGAGAAGCTAAGAGCTGTGCTGAAAGAATTGAAGCTGATTTGAGTTATCTTTCATTTATTATTTTTATAACCTCTTTTATCATTATTTCCGTCGATAAATTTATAAATACATCAATTCATCACCTATAAAATAAAAGGTATAATCAAGCTTAGGTAACAATAATTTAACCAAACAGATGGGGGCGATTTAATATGGCATTAGTAGGAGAAGGCGCAAAAAAAGTTGTAGCAGCTAATTATGCTGATTTATTTGCAAGGCTTGCTGAAGTGGGCAATGCTTTTACGTTAGCAGAACAGGTTTCTAGTGGTACAAATCCACTGCTTAATAGAGGTTCTAATTTTATACAAAAAGAACCAGAACAAGGTGTTAAGATATATGGAATTTCTGATGTCGCATTGTCACCTAGTCATCTTTTACATCTTGTAGTGGGTAATCCTGGGACAGGTTTTTTTCAAGTGCCTTTAATTCAAGCAGCTACAGGCATAGATGCTAGGGTATCTGGCACTATTGATGCCAAAGGAGAAGCTAAAAAATTTCCAACCCCAAGAATGCTTACTGAATTAGTTAGGGAAGATTACGGAGTCGCTGTTACACCATGCACCAATAGGGTTTTTGCAGTAGCTTTGGTTCCAAGATCAGAAGATTTAGGGGATCAACTATACGTTGCTGGACAAGGATTATCTAGTTTTGGAAACTCATATTATGCTATGGGTGTAAATGGCTATATGTTGGAAAGAAGAATTGTTAGTGTTAATGGGAATAGGCTAGTCCCAGTAATGTTTCCAGATAAAAGCGGCAAGGAGAGGCTTCTTAAGATCAGTGATGTGCTTTCAGATGGCGAAGTAAGAAAATTAGAAGCAGATGGAGTATACCCAGGTCTTTTATTCTTAGCAGGCGGATTTCAAGAAGAACGTCAATTTGATCTTTCATATTTAAGTAAAGGAGATGGGCTTAGTTTAGGTGGAAGCGGCATGATGCGAGGCGGTCCAACGTTAGGCGGTGGTTCTAAAGGCGGTGGTGCTACAAGAGGCGGCGCAGGAAGAGTTGGTCTTGAAGTTGGTGATGAATCACAAGTTAGATATGGAACTACACGAGGCAAATCAACAGGCATTGATGGCATCATGGCAGTATATTTCCTGGCAGTTGATGGTAAAACTAAGCCTGAAGAAGTACAAGCTGCAATGGCTAAGCTTGTTTGATTTTTTCTTTTTATGCCTTTATTTTTTATTTTCTGGATTACCCTCATTGCAACCGCAACATTTATATAAAAAATAGGGAATTTCTATCCTACCATGTACGAAATCAAAGAGCATCTTGAAAACAGGAATGATGGCAAGGGAAATGGTGTATTGTATATAGGCGGAGTCAGCACACTGGAGCTTGCTGAAAAATACGGCACTCCATTGTATGTCTATGACGAGCAGACGATAAGGAACAGATACAGAAAATTAGTTAGCACATTCTTAAAATATTACCCTAAATTCAAGTGCTTTTATGCAGTCAAGGCAAACAATAATCTTGCAGTCTTAAAGATTCTTAAGGAAGAAGGCGCTGGATTAGACTGCAGCTGCCCTGCAGAAATCTATTTGGCAGAAAAAGCAGGATTTTCAAAAGATAAGATGCTTTATTCTGGTGTCTATCACACAAATGCTGAGCTTGAGTTTGGAGTAAAAGCAGGAATCACATTGAATCTGGAGGATGTAAGCCAGATGGATAGGCTAGTAGCTGTTTGCAAGAGATTAAATAAATGGCCTGAAGTGCTTAGCTTTAGAATCAATCCAGGCATGGGAAAAGGCAGTGTTGCTGGCAATGTATTTGGCGGCAAAGACGCTAAATTTGGAGTTATTGAAGATCAAGCAGTTTTAGCATTTAAAAAAGCTCAGGAAGCAGGTTTCAAAAAATTTGGCATACATATGATGACAGGAAGCTGCGTTCTTGATTCGACTTATTTTGAAGCAGTAACTTCTAAGTTGCTTGACATTTGTGGAGCAATAAGAAAAGAGCTAGGTATTAAGTTTGAATTTGTTGATATTGGCGGTGGATTTGGAGTAGCTTATCTCCCAGGGGAGAAAGATCTAGATTTAGATTATGTTGTGCAAAAGGTTGCAAAAGTATTTGCTGAGAAAGTTGTCAAATATGATTTGGGAGACCCAGAACTGAAGATTGAGCCAGGCAGATATATAACTTGCGAATCTGGGATTCTTTTGACACGAGTCCATTCTATCAAAAACGGATACAAGAGATTTGTTGGTGTGGATGCAGGCATGAACACTCTTCTTAGACCTGCATTGTATAATGCATATCATGAGATCTATGTTGCAAATAAATTGAATGATCATTTGCTTACTAATGAAACATCAAAAAAATCTCCTGTCATGATGAGTGACAAGGAAAAGCAAAAATTAGGCTGGGAGAAAGTAAATATTTGTGGACAGATTTGCGAGAACACAGACCAGTTTGCAAAAGATAAATTCCTGCCGCATATCGAAGAAGGTGACTTGCTAGTTTTATTAAACGCTGGCTCATATGGATTTGCGATGGGTAGCCAATATAACAACAGACCAATGTGCGCAGAAGTCTTGGTCAATCATGGCATCACTAAAAGCACACATGAGCTGATAAGAAAACGGCAGGGATTTGAAGACCTAAGCAAAGATATGGTTGTGCCTAGGAGATTGAAAAGCGGATGGCTGTTTTAGAAAACTTTAGGATTAAACTAATTAAAATGAAACTCGAAGCATCACAGCGTGTAAAAGAGCTTGGAAGCTATGCGTTTGCAGACGTAGATAATGAGGTCGCTAAACTAAAGGCTGCAGGCATTACTCCTATAGACTTTGGTGTAGGAGATCCAAAAGACCCAACGCCTGCAATCATAAGAAACTATACTAAAAGAGCGCTTGATAAGAGAAAATCTTCCGGATATCCAAGCTATATCGGCAGCCAAGAATTTAGAGAGGAAGTAGCTGCATGGACAAAAAAAAGATTTGAGGTTGAGTTAGATCCAAACAAAGAGGTCTGCTCAAACATCGGCGCAAAGGAAGCAGTATTTCATTTTCCTCTGGGATTTGTAAATCCAGGAGATTATGTGTTAATGCCAAATCCAGGCTATCCTCCTTATGAGAGAGGAACAACTTTTGCTGGCGGAAAAGCGCATTTCATGAATCTTCTTGCAGAAAATAACTTCTTGCCAAAATTAGATGTGATCCCTGCAGAGATAGTAAAAAAAGCAAAGATTCTCTGGCTCAATTACCCTAATAATCCGACAACTGCAGTTGCTACAAAGGAATTTTATAAAGAAGCAGTTGATTTCTGCCATGACAATAACATAATTCTTGCAAGCGATGAGCCATACACAGAGAATTATTACGACGAAAAAAATAAGCCATTGTCTGCGCTCAATATATCTAAGGAAGGCGTTGTCGTATTCCAGTCTCTTTCAAAAAGAAGCAATATGACTTGCTATAGAGTAGGTTGGGTTGCAGGGGATGAAAACATAATCAGTGTTTTTAAAAAAGTCAAAACCAATATTGACTCAGGCACATGTACATTCATCCAGGATTCTGCTATCGCAGCATTAAGCGATGAAGTCCATGTTGACCAGTTCAGAAGAGATTATAAGATAAAAAGAGATCTGATAATCCGTGCATTGACTTCAGCTGGATTAGAAAATTGCGCGCCAAAAGGTACTATCTATATCTGGCAAAAAACTCCTAAAGGCATGTCTTCAGTCGAGTTTGCCAAGAAACTATTGCAAAAAGATGTTGCAATTGTAACAACCCCAGGAAGCTGGATTTCTAAAGAAATTAATGGAGTTAATCCAGGCGAAGGGTATGTAAGGTTTGCTTTAGTTCCTACAATTGCTGAATGCAAGGTTGCAGCTGAAAGGCTGAGAAGGTTAAGGTTTAAGTGAAAAGTTAAGGTTTTTATGGATTTATTTTGCATATACCTTTATATATTTCTTAATTTTATTAGTGATGTTATTTTATTATTATTTTAAATTTATAAAAAAGAGGCAAATATGGTAAACTTTACTAATTTTGGGTTCAATGTATTTAAAAGATACAAGAATCTTCCGTTTGCTGCATTTTTCTTTTCTCGCGAGATAAGAAGGAATGTCTGGAGATTAAAAGATCATATGCCCAGGCTTGAGGCAGATTTAGGTTCAATAAATGCATTATCCGCTAATTTGAGAGAATACAACAGAGTCCTTCTAAAGTTAAATATGGCAAAAAAAGTAGGTCATGACGATGCAGGTATAAAGAGAGATATGCAAGATATTGAGAAAGAGATGCAGCAGCTTGAAGGAAGATTCACCTATACCCTTAATCAGCTAAGATATAGTTTGACACAGTTTCTTGCAGAACTAAAGACCTGCTTCAAAAGCTCAGAGCTTATCGAGTATTCAGGAGATGCTATGATCTACAGAGGAGCAAAGATATTGCAGGCAACAAAAGCCAGAGCATTATCTGCATTGGTAAGGATCTATACTGCAGAAAAGCAAAGGCTTGAGAAAGAGCTTCAAAGGCTGTTGAAAAGAGAGAAGAGAGAGAAATACAGGGAAGAGAACAGGAAAGATTTTACTCAGGATATAACTGCAGTAAAAACTCGCATTGCTCAAAATCAGTCAGCGTATGAAAAGCTTCAGGAATTGGTCCATAATACATTTAAGAAAGTCAATGCGATCACACAGCCAATCTTACAAGGCTTGAGAGAAGAGGCAAAAGCTCAGGCAACACACAGGGCAGAGCCTATAACAGCTGCCAGAAGCAGCGCAAATGACCAGTTATTGCGTGTCATTAAAATAGAAGGTAAAGATATTGGTGAGATATTAGGCAAAGAAAGCAGGCTAAAATCAAGGATAAAGCATGCAAAAAATTACGAGGAATTTGAGAATGATTTTATTGAGCTTGCTAAATTATACACAGTAGATGTCCAGACAGCATATCATCTCATTGAAAGAGATAAGATAATCATCTATCGCTTAAATAGGATGTTTGAATTTGTTGAAAGAAGCGTTCGCGCATTAAAGCAAGACCATTCCATCGAATCTGGTGAGAAAATACTTCAGCAGATAGAAAAAGATCTGATTAAATCTCAAAGACATTACCAAGACATACTTAATGAGATAGGTGATCAGGCAAGATTGCTTAGGAATGAGATAGGCAGAGATTTCAATGCACTTGCTGCATATAATTAGAGAATATCTCTAAATTTATTTCTTTTAAAAAATAAGTTATAGAAGAATAAATGATACTGGACAATTACTCAAATCCTGTCCTTTGGCAATAATCTTCTTACAGTTATTGGAATAAGATTGTCACTGAACTCTAGCTTTGCAATCTCTATAGGATTGTATCTTATTCGCTTGTAATCTTCCTCTGTGAGCTTTAACAAACTTGGAGCGCCCATTGATAATTGTAATGCTCTGCTGCCTAGAATCCTTGCTTTCTCATATTTGCTGTAGTGCACCTGTTCTACTTGTTTTTCTGCCATAATCAGTTAAATTCATAGGGTTATATATAAATATTATGTTGAGCACCACTAAAATCAGTCAAAATAGAGTATTTATAAAAATTAAAAATAGTGTGTGCATAGTAAATATTTACGATGCAGCTGCCTCCACGCCGTTGGCACTAGATAAGATTTATGGGAGAGTTGCTTCTCCTCTACAATTAGAAAGTAGATGTGATATTAGGAAAGCATTGTGTGTTGTATTGATAGCTGTATAATGAAATAGCATTGCCCGTCGCAACTTGGCATGGGTTCTGGATATGTGCCAACTAAATTGGCTGTGGAGGCAGCTGCTATGCATTTAAAAATAATAACCTTTAAATAAACGAATAAGATAATATTCCCTAAACATTTAATCTGATAACTTAAATGAGGGGGGGATTTTTATGAGAAAACAATTTCTAGTGATATTTGTTGTATTAGCTCTATTTGCGAGCATCTTGATTGTAGCATGCTCTGGGACACAGGTTGAGAAATTAGGTGATGTAGGAACTTCTGCAGCATCAGAATCAGCAACAGTATCAGAAACTGCATCATCAGAGCCTGTTAAAGCTCCAGCAACTGGAAAAGATTCAACCATCAAGATCGGTGCAATCATAGACCAGACAGGTCCCGTTGCTTCTATTGGTCAAGACATGGCAAAAGGCGCTCAGCTTGCAGTCGATGAGATAAATGCAGCAGGCGGCATTAATGGCATGAAGCTTGAATTTGTATTGGAAGATGGCAAATGCGCACCAAAAGATGCAACAGCAGCCTACCAAAAATTGACAAGCAATGATAATGTTGTTGGAATTATAGGACCAACATGCTCAGGTGAAGCTCTTGCAGTTTCTCCAATCTCAGCAGAAACAAAGACAATTACTGTAAGCAGCTCTGCAACATCTCCTGATTTGACTGCAAAAGGCGGAGATTATTTCTTCAGGGTCGTACCAAGCGATGCATTCCAGGGAAAAGTTGGAGCAAAGCTTGCAGCAGACAAAGGCAAGAAGAATGCAGGCATATTATATTTGAACAATGATTATGGAGTTGGCTTAGAAAAAGTTTTCAAGGCAGAGTTTGAAAGCTTAGGCGGAAAAGTTTTTGTTTCAGAGACATATGAGCAGGATGCGACAGATTTCAGGACACAGCTGACTAAATTGAAAGCACAGAATGTTGATGTGCTTTATTTTGTAGCATATCCATCAAGCGCAGGCCAGGCATTAAAGCAGGTAAAAGAGCTAGGCTTGAATGTACTGATTGTAGCGTCTGAAGGCATAAATGCAAAAGAAGTTTTGGATGTTGCAGGAGCAGCAGCTGAAGGTGTTGTTATAACTGTTCCAAAGACAAACAAAGATGAGAATGCATTAAAGTTTGCAGCTTCATTCAAGGCAAAGTATAACAAAGACCCACAGCTATATGTTCCAGAAACCTATGATGCAGTCAAAGTACTTGCATGGGCGATTGGAAAAAGCGATGGAAGCAGAGAAAGCATCAAGAGCCAGCTGTATACATTGAAAGATTATAGTGGAGCAGCAGGCAAGATAAGCTTTGATAGCAACGGTGATGTCAGCAAGGATTATGAAGTGCTGAGCGTTGTAGATGGGAAGTTTGTTGCTGGATAAGGATTTTTATTTTTTGTTTCGGTATTTTTCGGTTGATTATTTAATTAATTTATTTTTTAGGGAGGAGTAAGAAATGGCAGAAAGAAAAACAACATATCTAATTGATGAGCAGTTTACAAGCAGATGGTCACCAAGGGCAATGACTGGTGAAGAGCTGACAGATAACGAATTATTGTCGTTATTTGAAGCTGCGAGATGGGCGCCTTCATCATATAACAACCAGCCTTGGCGCTTTTTATATGCAAAAAGAAACACAAAACAATGGGATGANNCATGGCATGCAGGGATTTGATTATGACAAAGCAAAGAAAGTTCTTAATGTGCCAGATGATTACAATGTGGAAGCTATGCTAGCTATCGGAAGGCAAGCAGATAAATCTATGCTGCCAAAAGAGCTACAGGACAAGGAAGAGCCAAGTGACAGAAAACCATTAACAGAGATCGCATGGGAAGGCAGCTTTAAGGGATAACTCAACTTTAGTTATCTTAATTTTGTTTTAGCTAGTATTTATGCCTTTTTTTCTTGATTTTGTCGTCTAATTTAAAAATAGATTACTATTTTAAGATAGAATGGCAACACAGGAGATGGATCCAGCAGTATCGGAATTTGGTGAGAGATTCCTAGAGTATCTGATAGCTGCAGAAATGGTTTCTAGAGGCACAGGACCTGCTAAATTTCTAGGAGAAAATGACTTTCAAAATGTTTTGATTTTTGATTCATTTGTGAAAAAAGAAGATGAGCTCCCTGATATCTGGAGAGATAGTGGAATAGTATTAGCACGCCAGCTTGCGAAGACTCCCAAGAGTGAGAGGCACGGCAAATTTGAACAGGACTATGCTGCAATTAGAAGAGAAGTGTGGAACAGATTCAGCAATCTTTATTATCGAGCATCCGAAGCAGCTACTAGAATCAATAATCAGTTGGTAAGAGATATCAGGATTAGTGAGCTTGAATCTGTAAAAGCTAATTATGATCTTACGGGATTTACTCTAGGCTTATCTCACTCTGTTCCCTCATTTATGCAATCACAGTTTGTAATTACAGGTGATTACCATATTGAGACAGAAGATTCTTTGGATAGGTTAGCTGCTGAATTGTCAGATAAACTTTCAAGAAGAGGATTTGCTGGCAATTTGTTGCAGGAGCAGATGATTGGGATGGAAGCTAGCACATATTTGCGGATAGAGCGAGTAGTTCCTGAATACAAAAGCCTCATAGAAAAATTAAGAATCGCTGCTGTGCAATTGCTTGGCATAGATGACAAAGATTTAGTATTAGTTGTAAAAGCTCTGCCAGAATCAGAGAATAAGACAGGATCATTTGAATATGAAGGCAATGGTAGAGCAGTAACTTCTATGAGAGAAAGCAGAACAACTACATTAGCCAGGACTGTGTATGTCAGTGCGCATGAGATGGTGCATTGTCTTCAGCATCTGCTGATTGAAACCTATTTTAAGAGGACAGGAGACATGTTTGCTGCTGCTGGCACAATGTGTACATCTAGTGTAGCATTCATTGAAGGTCAAGCAGATATGGGCCATATGATATATAAGCCAGTAGTGATGCAGGCGCTTGGCAATGACAAAGAGTTATTAGACATAATAGTTACAGCAGACAGGCTAAGAAAAGCTGCAGTGCATTACACATGTAGATTAGGGTATCAAAGATTATTCCATGGGCATGCTGATCCTGAAGAAGTATTTAGAGAGATGGAAGCAGTTCATCTAAAATATGGAATGGATCAAGAAAGCGCAACAAAATTGGCAAGAGGCATAGTAAATCAAGATATTATAAACAAAATAATGTTTTACAGACCATTTTATGGAGTTGCAAACAGAGTAGTGGAAAGAATTTTTTCTAGATTTTCGACTTTTGAGGAGGGTATGGCAGCATATAGAAGAGTAAGTTCTGAGATAGGCCCAATTACATTAAATGCTGCAAATAAGATTCTAGTGCCTTGATTAGAGGATAGAGTAATTTAATTTTATTCAAATATATTCACTTCATCGCAACCTTTTTATACCAAATCTTATATCCCTAAATAAAGTAAAATAAATCTTATTTAAGCTTAATATAACTATTAATTTGCCAAAAGGGGGATTTGCATGAAAAAAACTCAACAAAGTTCTATACAACAAGCTACTATTATTACAAAATCCGGTTCTAATAAATATGTCTATTCGTTTGATGAAGGCAACAAAGAGATGAAGATGCTTCTAGGCGGCAAAGGTGCTGGCTTGGCAGAGATGACAAGAATTGGAATACCTGTCCCTCCAGGCTTTACTATCACTACAGAAGTATGTGAGCTTTATAATAAAAACAACAAAAAATATCCAAGTGAAGTAGATTCACAAGTGAGAGAGAAACTTGCGCAACTAGAAAGCAAGGTAGGAGCAAAATTTGGAAACAAAGACAATCCGTTACTAGTTTCTGTAAGATCTGGTGCTGCAGTTTCAATGCCAGGCATGATGGATACTGTGTTGAATCTAGGATTGAATGACGAAACTGTCCGCGGCATAATTAAAAACACAAACAATGAGAGATTTGCTTATGATGCATACAGAAGATTCATCCAGATGTTTGGTGATGTTGTGCTAGAAGTTGAACACAATAAGTTTGAGCAGGCATTGCAAAATAGAAAAGATGTTAAATCAAAAATACTAAAAAATCAAGCCATAAATGATACTGACTTAGATGCAAATGACTTAAAACAATTAGTTTCAGATTATAAAAAGATAGTCAAAGAAGAGACTGGAAAAGAGTTTCCAACTGATGTGCATGAGCAGCTTCAATTATCAATAAATGCAGTATTTGGAAGCTGGCAAAATCCAAGAGCAAATGCATATAGAAAGATAAATGATATCAAGGGATTGATTGGAACTGCTGTCAATGTTCAGGCAATGGTATTTGGGAACATGGGCGAAGATTCTGGCACAGGAGTTGCTTTTACAAGAGATCCAAGCACTGGAGAGAAAGTTTTTTATGGCGAATTTCTAAAAAATGCACAGGGCGAAGATGTGGTTGCTGGCATCAGGACACCGCAACCAATTAAGGAATTAGCAAATGCATGGCCTGATGTGTACAAGCAACTGGTTGCAGTATATAAAACTCTGGAGAGCCATTACAAAGATATGCAGGACATTGAATTTACGATCCAAAGAGGCAAATTATATTTATTGCAGACAAGAAACGGAAAAAGGACTGCGCAGGCAGCAATAAGGATAGCAGTTGAGATGGTCGATGAGAAATTGATAGATGAGAAAACTGCAGTGATGAGAGTGCAACCTCAGCAATTAGACCAATTATTACATAAACAGCTTGATCCAGCAGCAAAAAAAGATGCACAAAAGACAGGCAAACTCATTGCTAAAGGACTTCCAGCATCGCCAGGAGCAGCAGTTGGGCAGGCAGTATTTGATGCAGCAAAAGCACATGCATGGGCAAAGGAAGGCAAGAAAGTAATTCTTGTAAGGACAGAAACATCTCCTGAAGATATTGAAGGGATGCATGCATCACAAGGCATTCTAACAAGCAGAGGCGGCATGACATCTCATGCTGCAGTAGTAGGTAGAGGGATGGGAAAATGCTGCGTAGTTGGCTGCAATGAGGTTAAAGTCAATGAAGCTCAATGCTTATTTACTGTAACTATTCCTGCAATTGGAAGCAAACAACCTTCACAACATACTATCAAAGAAGGAGATTTTATCACATTAGATGGAGCAACTGGTGAAGTATTTGTTGGTAAATTAAATGTTGTAGAGCCTGAATTAACCAGCCACTTTGCAAAACTTATGGAATCTGCAGATAAGATAAGAAGATTGAAAGTTAGGACAAATGCAGACATCCCAAGAGATAGTGAAGTTGCAAGAAAATTTGGCGCAGAAGGCATCGGCTTATGCAGAACAGAGCACATGTTTTTTGAAG
>DUGA01000083.1 GCA_013331615.1 Candidatus Woesearchaeota archaeon
ATCAAAGTTTATCATATATCAAAGAATCTCTTGAGCATTTTTCCAACCTGATCTGTGAGCAGAAGATAAAGGCCTAACAAGAATATTGCAAATCCCCAGAAAGTCTTGGATCTTGAGGTAGAATACATCATCATGATTATGCCATTGTACATTATCAATGCAGCTAAAAGGCAGGTAATCGCAATAATTATAGAAAAAAGTTTTTTCTTTTTGGAGATTGCGGGTTTATCTGCCTTCTTCTTTGGCAATCTATTTGCCTTTTTAGCTGATGTTTTTTTTGCCATTTTGTCAAAAACACAGAGTTATCTAATTCTAAAATTATTATTAGGTTATCAATATATTATCCTAGAGGTTTGCCTGGAACGCAGCAGTTGCAATAACATTCAGTATCTCGTCTGCATTATAGCCACGACCACCGTTAGTTACTGGCTTGTCCATGCCCCATGCAAAGCTTCCAAATATTTCTATCTTTGCAAGCTGATGAAGCAGATGGCATGAGATATTTGCAGAGAAGATATCTGGGAATATCAGCACATTAGCATCGCCTTGTATAACGCTTCCTGGACATTTTCTTCTTGCAGAATTTGGACTAATAGCAGCATCTGCCTGCATCTCACCATCAATGATCAGCTCAGGCCTTTTCTTTTTAACGATAGCAAGTGCTTCCCTTATAGGCAGCAAGCTAGGGTGCTCTCCAGAACCTTTTGTCGAGTGTGAAAGCAGAGCAACTTTTGGTATAAACCCAAGTGATTGTGCGCATTCTGCTGCATTCATCGCAATCTGAGCCAGCTCTTCAACACTTGGCTTGATGCTAAAATCCGTGTCGCTCAAGAAAATGACACTGTCTGCCATGACTATTGCGCTAACTCCAGAAGCGCATACAACATCTTTGCGCTTGCCAATTACCTGAAAAGCAGGTTTCATAAATTCTGCAGTCGTAAATTTACAGCCCCCAACAACTGCATCTGCCTTTCCTAATCTAACATACAATGTTCCAAAATAATTAGGATTCTGAATTAAGTGCTGAGCTTCTTCCAACTCCATACCTTTTGCTTTTCTTAATTCATGCAACTGCTTAGCATATCTTGAATTCAAATCATCTAATTTTTTGTAATCAAGAATTTCAATGCCAACTAAAGAGATTTGTTTATCTTTTGCAATATTTTTTATTATTCTCTCATCGCCTAATAAGATAGGCTTTGCCAGCTTTTCAGCAACTGCTTTAGAAGCTGCTTCTATAATGCGGTCATCCTCTCCTTCTACAAGCAAGACTTTCTTTAGGTGCTTTCTTGCGCGCTCTTTAATAAGATTTACTATATCAACCATTTTAATAGCCTCGATTATAATATTGTTTAAGTTATAAATTAGGAATATAGTTATCGTTTATATAGTTTTTTGATTATTTGTGTTTTATTTTTATCATAACTCTTTATATCTTTCTCACAACACCGGTCTTCACATCTACCTCTATCCTATCTCCTGTCTTAAGAATTTTAGTAGCAACTTTTGTGCCGATTATGCATGGTATGCCAAGCTCTCTGCTTACAATCGCTGCATGACAAGTTATTCCGCCTTCGTCAGTTATGATAGCAGCGGCTTTTCTCATCAGCGAAACAAATTCAGGCCTTGTCATAGAAGTTACTAATATGCTCCCTGGCTTAAAATGTTCTTTGTTGACATTTGAAACTACATTAACTTCTCCTATCAGATTTTTGTTTTCTTTGCCAACAGATGCCGTCAATCCCTTAATCTCAGTAGAAGCGAATTTCTGCATAAACACTTTGTAGACCTCTTTGGCTTCTTTGCCTGAAAGATAAGTCCATTCTTCTGTTGCATCCAGGGCATGCAAGCCAAATTTTCTTCTTTCTGCAAGCAATTTTCTGTCAATCTGCTTATCTTCAGCAAGCAATGTATATATCTCAAAATCAGTTGCATATTTCATATCATGCAAAATATACGGTGTATCCTTGAATCTCTTACAGATATTATTAAGAATCTTAAATATCGCATGAAAACCATGCAGCATCACTATCTTTCTCTGATCTATCCACCATGCCATCTTTTCGAGTATAGAGATAGAGAGCTGAAGGCCTTCGCTGAATCTCTTGCCTAAATCATACTTTTTATATAATGCTGATTTCTGCTTTTTAACAACAGAATCATAATTTTCTAATTCATGGAGCTTATTTTTTATTTCAGCAATTGATGATTTGCATAGCTCATCTATCTCCTCCAAAAAGAATTCTTCTTCTAACACTTGTGTCTCAAGATAATTATTTTTTATCCAATGGTATTCTGCAGTATGTTTTTTTAGCTCTAAACTGAATTTTAGAGATTTTTGCTTTTTTAACAATGCAAGCCTTAATAACCCAAGCTTTTCCTCATCAAGAAAGCTTTTTACTTTTGATTTTGTGAGTGTCAGAGCTATCTCTCTTGCTTCTTGTGAACTAACTTTTAACTCTCCCTGAATTTGAAGGATCAATCTGTTTGTGCTAAACGGATCGCAACCTTCGCCCATGATAGGGTAAGACCAAGAATCTGCAAGAGAATTCACCTGATCCTTATACAACAAAGCAAGCTGTTTATTGTCGTATGCAGATATATTCTCATCTATCATCACAATCAATTTATTTAACCTGCTTGTAACTTTTTGCCATTCTTTTATCTTCTTATCAAGCCAGTCCTTATCCTTTCTAAGATTATTTTTCAGCTGCTCAAACACAGTATTCTTATCTTTAACAAGCGTAATCTCATAGATGTAATCATTGACATAAAGCATGAAAGCAACATTCTGGCATATTTTTCCAAGATGTTTATTTTGCCTTAGAAATGCATAAGTCAGCGGAATTCCTGATTGAGGCACAGCAGGGCATTCCTCTACCCAAAGCTCATTATCTTTGAACAGCTTAATTATTTCTTTTGGATCCATCATAAATCAACCAATCATTTTTAGAGATTTAGTTTTAAGTTACTTATCTTCTATAATTTAGTTATCAGGCCATTTTTTACATCAATCATAACCTTATCATTATCCTTTAAAACTTTTGTCGCAATTCCTGTACCAACAATACAAGGGATACCTAGTTCCCTAGAGACGATCGCTGCATGACTAGTTAATCCACCTTCATCAGTAATGATAGCAGATGCTTTCCTCATCGCAAATATATAGTCAGGAGAGGTCATAGGAGCAACAAGAATTTCGCCTTTTTGCAGCTTGTGGATATCTGAGGGAGAGGTTAATATCTTTACGCTTCCAGATAGATTCTTCTTCTCTTTACCAAGGCTTACGACCATGCCTTTTATTTCTTTTATTTTTGAATCAACCTTGACTTCAAACTGCTGCATCAGCTTGGCAGATTCTTTTGAATCAAGACATACAAGCTTTCCTTCTGAGTGATAGTAGAACGTAAATCCATTTTTTCTGTCGCGAATATCTTTTTTTTTACCAGTTTTTAACAACTCAATGAGCTCATCAATTTTGTAATAGCATAGGTCATCTATGCTTAGGTTTTTTAATCTGCTTATCCGATTGAGAAACTCAGTTATGATGCTGTTTGCTATCCAAATATATTTTTTTCGCAGATCCTGCCACCAGATCGAGAATGCAAGAGCATCTGAGACGGCAATTATCTCCTTACTTAACTTATATTTTTTTATTACCTCTTTTTTTGCCTTTTTTGTATTTTGGATATAATGGCTGATTTCACTGAGCTTATTCCTTGCAGTTTCGATGGAAAGAGTATTTAATTCATCTTCAAAATATTTAACATCAAGAACCTCTGTCCAGCCATAATTGTTTTTCAGCCAGTAATATTTCTGTTGATGCACTTGCAATGCAGTTGATAATTTTTTATCATTCTTAAACGCAGCCTTGCTTTTTAATTTAATCCTGTAAAACTCAAGCTCTTCTGCCTGAAAAAATGAGAGTTTAACCGGCGCAGATAGTTTCTCTACAATCTCATGATGATTTAAGCCGAGTTGAGCTAATTTTCGTGTCAACAGCTGCTCTCCTCCCCAGTTAGCCAGCTCAGGGATAAAGCCATACTTCCAGAATCCTGTGAAGTCTGCATCAAACAAGATTAGCAAATTGAGCAATTCCTTTTCAGAATATTTATGGCATTCAAATAGGAGCAGTTTCTGGTAGTACAATATCTTTTTAACCTGCTTCATGAAAGCAGAATAGTTTACTTTAAGATTTTTCTTATCCAGAACATATTTTTTGAATATCACCTCTCCGTTATCGCATAATCCTTTACTTTGGCAAATGACAAGAACTTTACCGTCTTTTACATTTGTAATCGTATCTGTCCATGCAGGCAACAAGTAGTTTCTGCTAGGAGGGAAAGCTTTCATCCATGGGTCACAATACACTATGCTGCCGAATATAGGTCCCCATCTGAACAGCTTTTGGTTTGGATTGATCATTCTTGCTTACTTCTCCAGTATTCTCACAACACCATGATTGCCGTTTACTTCAACCATCATGCCATCTTTCAACATTTTTGTTGCGATTTTTGTGCCGACAATACATGGCAGCTTAAATTCCCTGCAGATCACTGCTGCATGGCTTGTTATGCCGCCTTCATCAGTGATGACAGCTAGAGCTTTTTTCATCAACGGAACAAAATCTGGCCTTGTCATGCTTGTAACTAAAATTTCTCCTTTCTCGAATTTTGCAGCAGCTGGATTTATGACAATACGCACTTTGCCAGTAACATTGCCGTAAGAAGCAGTAGTGCCACGGATGTCTTTTATTTCATTTNNTAATATGCGCAGCCTTTGAGTCTTAGAGCAATAGTGCCAAAAATTTCTTTCATCTGTTTATTCTCTTTTTCTTGCTTAGAACTCTCAATGTTGCATAAAACTTCAAGTTCAGGCAGAATAGTAAATTGAAGTTGCCCTAATTTTATCTTTTTGCCTAATTTTATACTTAACAATCCTGCAAATTTCATTAGAAATACATTGATGTAATGATTTGCAACAAGATTTGCTTTTTTGCGCTGGTCTGCCCACCATGAGACTTTTGAGATAAGCTCTAGTCTTGCAATATCTGGCTTTGAAAGATTTATTCCTGCCAAAGCTTGCTGCTTTTTCTTTTTCAGCAGCTCTTCGTAATTTTGCAGTTCTGAAATTTTTTGGGTTATTTCAGAAGGCAATAGGTTTGCGACCTCATGCTTTATGTCTTCAAAAAATTGTTCGCAGGAAATTGGTTGAGTATATTTGTAATTATTCCTTATCCAGAAATATTCCTTCTGATGCGAAAGAATAGCTTCTTTTATATCTGCAGGCAGTTTATCATAATTTTTAGGTGCTTTTTTAATCTCTTTGTTTTCAATAAGCCTTAAGCCGATCTTTAATTCATTAAGCTGCTCCTCACCTAAGAAAGGAAGCTTTAATGACGAAGTTAACGCAGTCAGATTTTTTGCCTGATCTTTTATGAGCTTATCGCTAATCTCTTTGATAATGTTATCTCCATACACTACAAAGTAATCGCTGATCAATGCAGTAGCATATTCCTCAACATAAGCTAAATTAAATTTCTTATAAAGCTCTAATAAAGTAGGTATATTTGCTTCATCAGCCTCTTTGGCTAGTTTCAACTCAAGCTGCTCGACAAGATCATAAAAATTCTTTCTTGCAACAAGCCATGCATAGAATAATTTTTCCAGTTCTTTAGGATTCTGCTCATAATATTTTCCTTCACTAAGATAGCAATCTTCATCTATCGCCCAGGTGCTTTCATCGCCTTTTTTCTTAAAAAAAGTTACGCATACAGTAAGACCATGACCTTTGGACATCTGTTCTAATCTCAAATTAAATGCCTGCATCAAGGGCCAGTTGTGGTGCAATGTATTTGCGCTGCACTGCATGAAAAATTTCACTTTGGATAGGTCGTACATGATAGCACCATTAGGCATTAATTATACTAATGTTTAATAGAAGGAGTTTTTTAATGTTTCGCAGAAAAAGAATAGATAAGAGAGGCAATATTCTTTCCCCTTACAAATAGAAATTGAAATGTAAGGGGAAAACTTACAGAACATCAGGTTTAAAGAATATAATACAGACTTACCCTTTATTTTTAAAAGTTGAGTGGTAAAGGGTAAGATTTATATACTAGTACTGATTATCTGATGCATATGGTATACATCTACAAAAAAATAATTGCTGATAAAGCTTATTACTATCTGCGAGCATCGCAGAAGAAAGGAAGCAAAACAATCGTAAAAGATATCGCTTACTTAGGCAGCAAAATAAAAGATGTTAAGGATGCCTTAGAAAAATTGCCAAAGTACAAAGAGCAGATAAGGAAAGCTTATACTTTAATGAATATTGCTTTAGAATCAAATTTATACCTTGAAAAGATCCATGCTTCAAAGATAAAAAAAAATGATTATTTAGATTATGGACTATTGACAGAGATTGAGGCATGCAAGCTTCATTATAATACTGTTTTTAAGAAAATGCATGAGCTAACCAAGCAGGAAATATTCAAAAATTTCATCATAGAATTTGCATATAATACTGCTTCAATAGAAGGCAATACAATAAAGCTGATTGAAGCAAGGAATTTGCTGCAAGAAGGCTTTA
This sequence comes from Candidatus Woesearchaeota archaeon, assembly GCA_013331615.1. GTDB lineage: Archaea > Nanobdellota > Nanobdellia > Woesearchaeales > UBA10200 > UBA10200 > UBA10200 sp10200u. Next base: position 6,592 of record DUGA01000083.1, read on the forward strand.
CTCCAAAAAATAAAACGCTTAGGGAGATATATGACTTACAGAATACTGAAACGATATTTAATAGTCTGTTTACTTCTAAAGAGGATATTAACCATGAGCTAATAATAGATATCCATACAGGATTATTGAAGAATATAGACAGCAGAATAGGATACAGGACAGAGGATGTGAGAGTCTTTAAGTCAAGATTTGATTCAAGCCCTGCACAATATGTAAAAACGGATATGGGCCTGTTGCTTAAATGGTATAATGAAAACAAGAATAATCTGCATCCTCTAGTTCTTGCTGCTGTTTTTCACCATAAATTTGAGAAGATACACCCATTCATGGATGGCAACGGAAGAACAGGCAGAATGCTTTTAAACTACATCCTTCTCAGGAATGATTATCCTCCGCTTATAATTCATGCAAAAAAAAGGAAAGAGTATCTGGATGCGCTTGATGAAGCAGATGATAGCAAGCCCACAAGCTTCAATAAAAAAGAATACACGCAATTATTAGGATTTGCTGCAGATGAGATGATTGCTAGTTACTGGGGCATATTTCTATAGTTACCCTTTATTTTTAGAAATTGATGATAGAGGGTAAGAGGTATTTTTACTTCTTCGCAGGGAGATGATGTACAGGATGTTCAGTATACCCACTAAGACTATGCTTATGTTCGGTGTGATGTTCATGTCCTGATTTATGCTCAGCAGTTTTCTCTGCTGCCTTATTCCCATCTGCTTTCCCAGCAATCGCTTTCATCGAATCTCCAGTATGCGCCAAGGGCTTTGCTGGCCATCCTGAAACAATCGTATCATCTGGCACTGGCCTATCGACAAAGCTCCATGGCTCGACAATTGCATGCTTACCGACAACCAATCTTTCTTCCTGACCAGTAACTTTGTTTGTGTAATGGCACTGTACCATCGCATTCTCTTTTATTATTGCGCCTTCGCCAATTACTGGCCTTCCTAATGAGGATTTGTTGTTGATAAAATCATGGCCGCCTACTAAAGCACCGGTCTTTAGTACAGCATTATCTTCAATTGTAATAAGATCAGGATTTATATGGTCTATGTATGCAAACTGCTCGATCCTGACATTTCTTCCTATTTTTGCGCCTGTTAGTCTTAACATAAAATTCTTTAGCCAGCATGCAGGGAAAAATGCAGTGAATTCAACCCAGGCAGCGGTAATCCAGATTTTCAATGTGTTGCGCATCCTGAACCATTCATTGCCTGCATTGCCACGTTTGCCTTTGTAAGTGATATTGAGAGAGGGAATTGTTTTGTCTTTCAGAAATTTCTTAGTCATCTCTCTTTGTTCACGATAGAAAGCAGCAGTATCTGTCCTGTCAATATGATTCCAGCCTACCTCCACAATCTTAATTAACCTCATTGGCCTACTGCCTACAAACCCAAGCTCTGGAACATCTTTGTCAACATAAGTTGCTGTGCCGATGATTGCATTATCACCAACTGTAACGCCTGGCTCAAAATCAGCAATGCTCGCAACTAGAACATCTTTGCCGATCTTTACTCTGCCTAACTTAAAGATTCGTTTTCCTTCAACTAGTTTATGGCTTTTTTGGTTTAATCTGTTTATGCTTGCATATCTGTTTTTGTCAAAATATTTGATTTTATTCTCTTCCTTGTAAGGCTCTCTGATTATGTGCGCAAATATTTGTGTATATCCGCCGATTAATGTATTATCTCCTATTTCAATAAGCTCAGGATAACGGTAATCAAAGAAAACATCCATTGGCAAACATATTTCTTTGCCCAATTTTACGCCAATCATCCTGTAAAGAGAATTTTTAATTTTGCAAGGCGGAACTTTGCCGAGAATCCTGTTCAATAGAAAGTTAAAGTAATACCGCAATGAACTTCTTGGATAGATTTGGCTATCTTTTACGCCAGAATCTAATTCTATTTCAATTGATTTCTGATCTTTGTTTGCAAGGAATTCCTTAATCCTTAATCTTGCTTCTTTGAAGTTCATTTTCAGAGCATAAACAAATGGAAGTTTTTAAAGTTTTAGTATAATGAGCATTACTACAAAGATATACGCTTATCTAGTTATCAATAGAATCTGCTTCATACCTGAAAAGATCCCCATAATACACAGGTGTGTCAGAAGATTTATAAATATAAAATTAGACCGTAGCTCAAGATAAACAAAATATAGTAATCTACTAAGGTGAGGAGTCAATGAGTACAGATTTAGATGATCCTAGTGATTGGCCAAAGCAAACAACAAATCCCGAGATGGTTTCTAATATCGCTAGGCTAGTTATTGAAGAAAGAGAAACACAGGCAACTCCGACCCTCTTATTCTTGATACAATGCATAGAAAATGAGAGAAGAAGGCAAGAAGGGAAAGAAGTAGTGGATTTAATTGCTGATTTAAATGAGGTTTCACCTGAGCAGATAGATGAAAGTTATCCAGAAACTTCTAGAATACCAGTGGAAAGCTATAGGAATTTAAGAACTAATTTTACTAGCCACAAAGATTATCTTGCATTGCACTTATTGCTGATTGATTATGCAAGAATCCTATATGACCATGGCTTAGTGCATAGCTCTTTTGCTGCTGCCTTAAATGCAAGATTAGTAGGAGATTCACTTACTAGAAGAGATGTAGAATTATTAAAAAGAAAAAAGTTTGACTTTGTGAATGAGTATAACTTCGTTAAAAGCATTGATTGCCTTTCTGAATATCTGGATAAAGCAGATAAATTAGAAGAAGAAGGATCAGATGAAGATGCAAGAAATGAACTAGAAAGAATGATCGGCATATCTGAACGCCTAAATATCGCAGGATTATTAACAGATTCTGAGTTCACCCTTGCGAACACTTATTTGAATCTAGAGATCTGCAGATTATATGAAAAGCAAGGTAACATAGAGAAAGCAATTGAATATGCTGCAAATGCCAAACAAAATAGATTCAGAACAAACATGTTTGTGCCAGGATTTGTGAATCTTAAGCTAGCTTCATTGTTAATCAAAGCAGGAAGATATAATGAGGCATTAGGCGAGGCAGAAATTGCTTCAATGAATATGCCTAAGAACAGATTAGTATATTTAACCAGATTAAATGCATTGCTTGGATTAAACCGATATAAGGAAGCAATCCCTGAGTTAGCAAATGCAATCTATCTTACACCAGGAAATTTAACTGAGACAATAGAGTCTATTGATGAAAAGCATTTGGAAGGATTGTTAGCAGAGTTAAAATGTGATGAAGTTGTTACATTCACTGCGACAAGTGAACACGAATTTGATGACAGCGATATTAGAGAAGGAATGCCCCGATTATTTAATGAAGATGATGTACAAGAGATACAGGAAAAAGGAATCCTAGAGAAAGGTATAGGAAAGATAAGATATAAAATTATGAGAGAAGCAAACTTTGAAAATAGCAGAGGAAATATACGATACACTATAAGTATATCCTTAAATGAGAGGACACCTCAAGCTCTAAGGTATGCTCTACAATTTGCAAACATCATATCAGATGAAGGTGGGTTATATTTTGAGAATATTAGCAGGGCAGACCCATTTGGATACAAATTTAATAGAAGAGTCGTAATTGACAGAATACCTGATAAATATTAGAGATTCTTAACTATCTTGACCACACCATGATTAGCATTCACTTCAACCAACATCCCATCTTTTAATACTTTAGTTGCAATTTTAGTTCCAACAATGCAAGGAATGTTAAATTCTCTAGATATGATTGCAGCATGGCAGGTAGCTCCGCCTTCGTTTGTGATGATTGCAGCTGCTTTTTTCATCACAGGAACAAAATCAGGCATGGTCATACCAGTTACTAAAATATCCCCCTTCTTGATCTTCTTTAGTGCATCTGCTGCGCTCAACGCTATTTTCACTTTGCCGACTGCTTTTCCCAAAGAAGCTGGCAGCCCAGAAAAATCTCTCAATACATCACTTTCTTTGCTTTGCTCAAAAGTTTTAAGTTTTATTGCATCTTCACCTAACTTAAACAATACTTTATTGTTATTGATAAACAGAGTTGAGCACTGCAATCTTCTTGCAATTTCTTCGTCTGATATTTTTCTATCTTTTTCCAATAGCAAGATTAATTCATCCGGAGAATATACTTCAAGGCCATTTACTGAAATGCCAAAGCGTTTTGAGATCTCTTCAAAAATAAGATATAAGCTGAAAGATGTTTTCATCTGTGTCTCTTTTCTCAGCTCATGCAAAAAAGCATATTCTTCAAAGATATTGTTGAGCAATACTATATCTTTATTTTGAAGATACTTTTTTTTCAGTGCTTTTATCTCATCAGGATAATTTTTCAGCTGCCTGATATGCCTAGGTATGTCTTTTGCTTCTTTAAAGATATTGTCAGCACCTTTTTTTATGGACTGCAAAGTTTTTCCATCACCAGCACGCCAATTAAGCTCTGTCCACCAGAGATCTGAAAGGATCTTATCCGCTAATCTTTCATCATACTTTTTTGTCTCTTTTAGAGTAAGTGCAAGCCTATAGAACATTAGCTCTTCTTTTTTAGGTGCGCTAAGCTCTGAAGGCGTTGTTATTATTGTGTATACTTCATTCTGCTCTCTTTTTGCAACAAACGTAGATGAGATTGCATCCTTCAATTCTTCTTCAAGCACCAAATCCAAAGCATCTATTTCCATCGAAAGTGCATTGAATTTTTCTGTTTTTATCCTAAAGTCAGCATACAGGAGAGGAAGCTGGTTATCAGACAACTCTGAAAGATTTAGCTGCTTTATTTTTGAAGCTATTGCCTGTGCCTCTCCTGCAATTTTCTTATGAAGAGAAACATGACTAGAAAGCCAATCATTCTTTCTTGAATTATCAACAAGAAATTTTCCAATCTTGGCAAGATCATCCTGCCACCAGCACCATAAGGAAAAATTGTTCTTAGGCTCCGCAGAATATAATGTCCTTGCAAATGACCTTCCGATTAACTTTTTGTCATATTTTCTCATCCCATCGCATATCATAAAGCCTATATGCACAGAGATGTATTCACGGATATATTCGACGTAAGAGATATTGAATCACCAAATCATATTTCTATTGTAGCAGTATAAATATTTTACTGATGAATCCTTTATCTGGCGTTACCCCTACATTTATCAAAAAATCAAGAAAATTAGATATTTGTAGGAGTAACAAATGCAACAAAGAAAATTCTTTGTAAATCACGAATCGCCTAAATAGAGCTCCATATCTCAATTAAAGTATAGCTAACTTTTTCCAGATGCAAAATGCTGATAATTTCCTGAACATAACGCTGGGGAACAATAAACACTGTCGGAGATAATCTCTTTCCTTTAAATTTGCCGATTGCACCTTCTTTGTTTTGGTTCTTTTCATGTCTCCCAAACAATGCCCTGATTATCTTATTTCTTTTGGCAACATTTTTTATAGGCTCAATGGTAAAAACAACAAATGCTTCTCCCTTAAGCTCTGACTTATATTTGCCATATAAAGTTATTCCATCTGCAAGAATACTATGCCTTAATTTCCACTCTGATAATACACCTATCTTTGGATTTATGCTACTTTTTATTCCTTTTTTCCCCCAATTTTCAAATATCTGGCTTTTGTAGAATTTTGAGATAATCTCCTTCATCTGGTTATCATTATCCTTATTATCAGAGCTTACATCAAAAAATAAGTCAACATCGCTATCGCTGCTAAAATCTCCTCTTGCAACCGAGCCAAAAAGTATAACTTCCTTCACTTCAAATCTAACTCTCTCAAGCGCAAATGACACAAATGAGCTTGCAAAGGCAATTAGATCAAATTTCCTCAATTTTTACACCCCCTTTAACTATCTGTTCTGTTAAAGTTCGTTTAAGCTTCTCAAATGAATCTAAAACTTCCTCTATTTGCTTATCAGTTGGCTTGCCATAGATTAGATTATCTCTATTTTCTTCTATAGTATAGAATAAGCCATATATTTTATCCTTGTCAGGAAATACAGCACCTATCTTCCTGTCTGCAAGGGCATCTATCTTCTGGTCTGGTGTTGGTCTTTTGAACCATGAATGTTTTATTACCTTACCTATCGGTATCTTATTGATCTGATGCAAGTAGAGCTCCAAGAGTTCAGATGCACATGCTGAAGAATGAAATCCTATCGTGATAGGCTTCTTTTCTATGCCTTCGTCTATCGCATCTTTTATCTCATCCAGATGTTCTCTTATCCTTTCAAGATGGCTTTGTATTGATCCCATAGTTTAATTTATACCTTAAATAGGTATTTTTTATACCTATTTAAATTTTTTGGTTTTTTAAGGTATTTTTTATACCTATTGCAGGTATAATATATACCTAAAAAATATATCTCTAAGAATATAATATTAGCCAATACAATCTTATTTCAATATCTTAACAATGCCATGATTTGCATTTACCATAACCAAATCTCCGTCCTTAAGCACCTTGGTTGCAATCTTTGTGCCGATGACACAAGGTATCTTTAATTCCCTACTTATCACTGCAGCATGGCTTGTGATGCCGCCTTCNNAAATACTTCTAACTGATCTTCATAGTGAATAAATATGCTTGCCTTCCTTCTTTCTCTGAGGTTTATGTTTTTGATGGAACCAATATCATCTGCATTAACTTCATCTGCCAACAGATATTTCAGGTCGCGAGAATCAACCTTAAAACGCTTGGCTATCTCATAGACAAACTGCTGAAATGCATAGACACCTGACAAAATCACGATCTTCCTTTGGTCTTGCCAATAAGTCACAAAATCAGTG
>DUGA01000062.1 GCA_013331615.1 Candidatus Woesearchaeota archaeon
TGGTGCGCAGATATTGGTTGAGACAGGCATTATTCCAGGATTGAAAGATAAAGTACAGCTGGCTCTTGCCCCAAATACAAATCCAAAAATTTCTGGGTATTACAATACATGGGTTTATGTCAAGCATGAATGCAAAAAGACAAATGCATTCAATATTGCAGGAGTTGATGAAGTTATGCATATCCCTGTTGCCCATGGAGAAGGCAGATTTACGACAACAGACAAGGAACTTATTAAACAATTGATAAAAAATGACCAAATCCTATTTAGATACTGTGATGAAGAGGGTAATATTGATGAAAAGTATCCTGTAAATCCAAACGGTGCAGTCTATAATATTGCCGGAATAACAAACAAGGAAGGAAATGTTTTAGCAATCATGCCTCATCCAGAAAGAGCTTCCTGGAACAAGCAGCTACCTTATTACGAACAGCATAGTTTTGAAGAGAATGAGAAAGCAGCTCCTTGCATGAAAATATTTGAGAGTATTAGAATGTATTTGGAGAAGAGGATAAAATAGATAATATGCAATAAATACAAATTTTGCAAAAGAAATTAACTATTACATAAAGTAATAATATTATTACAATAGATAATAACAAATCAAACAAGAAAATGACATCAACAAAACAGCTAGAAATGTTTGTAAGATTAGTGATGCCAGATAACATAGCTTTAACAGCTAAACATACACTGTTAAAAATGGGATTTAAGCTAGCAGATTTAAGGAGAGAAGATTACTTTAGATTTGAGGCAGATGCAAAAAATACAGAGGAGCTGAAAAATCTACTGGCAAAAACAGATGTTCTTGCAAATGCTAACAAGCATAAAGTCAGCTTTGATCTTGAGAGAGATGGCACAAAGATACTTGTGACTGAAATAGATAATACTAGCCAAGGATTATTGCACACTTTAAGAGAAAGATTAGGATTTGCACAGATTCATGCTGCAAGCAACGGCACATTATGGACATTTATCGGGTGCACTGAAGAAGATGCTGTTAAGATGACTAAAGAGCTGCTGATTAACGAGCATTATCAGGAGTTTAAGGTTTTGCAGTAAAACATATAAACAATATCTCATTTTGTTATGATAAGAGGTGTTATATAGCCTCTAGATTTTCTAGAGAAATTAATATTATTTAACTTAATTAAAAGTGAGCATTATGAGTTTAGCTGATAAAGTAAGAATATTGTATGTGGAAAATGATATATCACAATCCGAAACAGTTAAAGGGATATTAGAAAGAAAACTAGGAGCCGATTATAGCATAGAACTTGCAATAAGTTATCCTAAAGCAGTTGAGGCCATTAAAAAAAATGGTGCTAAACATTATGCATTATATATTTTAGATGTAAAACTTAAAGATGGGAATGGCATTGATATAGTAAGAATGCTTAGAAAGAGTAAGCAAGATCAAGGCATGGGCTATAATGGATATATAGTAATATTGACAGATGGTCCATTTACGCAGGTTAAAGCAGAACTTGAAGGAGTGGGAATTAGAAAGATAGAATATGTAATGAAACCATTGGCACCGGAAGAAAAATTAAATGAATTTGTAGCAATGCTGAGGAAGATTGCTGGAAAAAAAGATTCATTGGGTAATTATATTGCAGCTAGTGATGATTATCTAGATGGCACCTAAATATTAGAACAGGTATTTCTATTTTCTAAACATAACATTTAATAATAATAACTGACTTCTTAAATAAATAATAAGAGATAAGATAGAAATAATCAAATAAATTTATAATAAATTAATATTAACAAAAAACCAAGAGGTAGATTATCATGGCAGAACTGTTTGACAAGGATTATATGAAGGCAAGCGCAAAGTTTAAAGAAGCATCAAAAGAGCAGGTAGAAGCTTTCAAGAAATACAAGGAAACCCTGACTAAAGGACCATTTGACAAGAAGACTTCTGAATTATTGATGTTAGCAGCAGGAATTGCAATACAATGCGATTATTGTATTGATTCCCATTCAAAGAAAGCAAAAGCCGCAGGAGCAACATCAGAAGAGCTTGCATTTGTAGTGCATCTGGCTGCTGAAGTGAAGCACGGCGCTACAGTTAGCTATGGGTTGAAAGCGCTGCAGGAATAGAAAGCAGAGAATAATATTTCAAAGATTGCTGCAATTAGGAAAGTTTTTCTTTAATCTCTTGCTCAATAGGCAGCATTATCTCAACTACTGCTCTCTTTTCTCCGGCTTTATCTTCATTATAAGCTTTAATCTTACCATTATGCCCTTCAACATATTTTCTAGCAATGGCCAATCCCATACCGAATAAATTGCTTGAATCCCTTGTGTAACCTGGCAAAAAGATATCATCAATATCAGCTTCTGCTGCAATTGGCTGAGCATGATCATCAAGTAATTGCCCAGGATTGGAGATAGTGATTACCATATACCTTATCTCTGCTTTCTTTTTGGCATCATAAACATCTTCTACTCTTGTTTCTATATGGATATTGCCTTTATTATCTTGCCTTTCTCTGACTGCATTATCTATTGTTGCACCTATTATATAATTTAAGGTATCAAAATCCGCATCTAAGTTAGTATCTCCATAATATGTTGTAGTGGCATTTTCCACCTTTTTTTCTGTTAAGATATTGCCTATAATAGTGCGAATATCGTATTTAAGAAAAGAGTAATATTTTTCTGCGAAATAACTTACAAATATTTCTTTGGCTCTTATACCTTGCTCTGCTGCTTCTTTTATTGCCGCAACCTCCTGATCAAATGTAGGAGAGTCTTTAGCCAATAATCCTGCATATGTGTGTATTATCATAAGAGGATGGCTAAAATAATGTGCTATAGCAGTGGTAAGTGCCTTTCTTTCTTTTCTTTCCAATTCTGCATCGCCTAATAACTCTGCGAGTCTAGCATCTAGATCCGCATTTCTAGCTTGCAGTTCTGCAATCAGTTTATCTTTAGCTTCCTCTGCCATAAAAAGCTGATTATAGCAAGCCATATTTAAATCTTGTGTATTTAACTACTATTTGATAGTTATTTTAGAAAGCTTTTTAAATATAAGCATATCTTATAATGAAAATGACACAGACACTTGATAACAAAGTAAGAATATTATTGTTAGAAAACGACCCTATTCAAGCCAGATTATATACTGATAATATTCAGCTAAAATGCGGTAATGGCATTGAGATTACTTCTGTTGGAACATTAGAAGAAGCTAAGAGACTAATAGATGATAAAGGCAGCCAGTATTATTCTATGATTATTGTTGATCAAAGAGTAGATGATGCTTTAGCAGCAGGAACCAGTTTTAGCGCATACCTAAGATCTGATGTAGAAATAACTCCTGAAAAAAAAGCAGTGAGATATAAAGGTCCAATTATTATAGCTACCGGCAGCCCTATAAAAGATACTCAAGATGCATTAGCTGCTCAAAATGTAATAGATGTAGAATTTTACCAAAAAGGCACTCCTTTTGGACCGTTAATGGAAACCATTAATAAATTATTGAACAGAGAGTTACTTCAAAGGATGGATTCTGCAACAAGTGCACTAGTTAATTCTGATTTTGTAGATGACACAATAGATAAAAAAGTAACAGAATTAAAAGCTCTCTCATATAGTGTGATAGCAGAATATACACAATTAAAACAAGAATATGAACCAATATTTATGTCAGGTACACTAACTCCTGAAAATAAAGATAGATTTAGGGACACAATAAAAGTTTTAGGTACAAAATTATGGCCATTATTAGCTAAGATACAAGATATCGCTGCAGAATTAAAAGAAAATGCATATGCTAATCCTCAAGCAAGAACTGATTTAGCTGTAATCCAAGAAGGAGCTAAAACTGCAGAAAAACTTATAGAAGCACAATATAGCAGATTTGAAATTTTAGAAGAATGCACTTATACTATACTACAATTGGATGATGAGCAATTTCAACGTGAAATATTAAGACGATCTTTGCATGACAAAGTTATGACATATCACGGCAAAAAGATTAGATTCAATATTGTAACAGTAGAAACATACGAAGAAGCATTAGCTTATCTTAAAAAAGAAAATGTAGACTTATTCCTCTGTGATATGAATATGCCGAGAGTTAATGGTTTTGAGGTTCTTGAGATGATAGGAAAAGGAAGTGATGGTAAGTATACCCCTAACCCAGAATTTAAATTAGGCATTGGAAGAGCTGCCGTATATACTACACTAACAAGTGATGCTGACAGAAAAAAAGTAGATGAGATGGGAGTACACTACTTAGAGAAGCCAATGGAAACAGATAAGCTTCAGAAAAAAATAGTTGATACCATAGAGCAAACCCCATAATCTCCGCAAGCTTTTTATACAATTTCTCATATATTATTTAATTACATACTTTAGCAGATACTTTTAATCATAAAGAGGTTACTGACTATGTCAAACAAAGAGAGCAATAAAGATAACAAGATAAATGAGCACAAAGCCCTAGTCCTATTCGCCAGCGAAACAGACAAGGACATCTACAGTGAAATCATAAAAATTCTCGAAAAGAACAAAATAAACTACAGCTTAAGGATAGCTTCTGCGCACAAGACACCAGAGCTTGTCCAGCAGATCCTTGATGAAGAGGATTTTGATGTTGTAATAACAGGCGCTGGATTGGCAGCTGCTTTGCCAGGTGTGATTGCCGCTGTTACATTAAAGCCAGTGATTGGTGTCCCATGCAAAGGAAGCTATGAAGGATTAGACGCATTGCTCTCAATAATCCAGATGCCTCCAGGAATCCCAGTTTTGGCAGTTGGAATCAACAATCATTCAAGCGCAGCAAACAATGCAATAAGAATGTTAAAGCAATATGAATATGTGAATATTATAGGTTACAGTGATTCAAAGCCAGTAAAAAGAGCAATAGATATGATGCAGCAATTTGATAACAAGTTCAAAGTTAGTGACAATAGTAATTTATCCAACAGCAACTCAATCGACAAAGACGCTGTCAACATAAGATTCGTTGAATTAGGAGAAACCATAAAGCACGAAGACGCATTAGTGATCTACTGCGCAGTAAGCGAAGATGACAAAGCAGAGGCTGCATTAAATCTCCTGAAGATGACAGAGCACGGATTATGGGTCGGATTAAATAGGGGAGATAATGCAGCAGTTGCTGCATTGGAAATAATAAATTTAGACGAAAGGCATGATGAAGTCTTCTCATACTACAGAGAGAGCTTAAAGAAAAAGATTGTTGAAACAGACAATAGCGTAAAAGCAAATAGTTCTGGGAAAAAAGGAAAGAAGGATAAGAAAAAGAACAAAAATAAAAAAAAGAAAATAGTTAAATAAGAGAATAAAGTTAGAAATCCTAGTTAATTGCTTTTTGACAATTGGTTATCAGAATAATATGAGGGGCAGGAAAGATGGAATTAAATATTATAGGACATAATTTTATGCATATTGTTATTGCCGTATTGGCAGGCATATTATTTATCGTATCGTTACTAGCTTACATAAGGACAAAAAGAAATAAATTTATGTTTATATGCGGTGCATTTTTGATATTTTCTATTAAGGAGACAATACTAGCAGTTAATATAATTGCATTTGGAACAGACCCTTTGATGATGCTTACGCATTTTCTGGATCTTGTAATACTTACCCTATTTGCTCTGGGAATATTCAGATGATCAAGAATTATTTTGAGAAAGAAAAAAAAGCTTTGCAGTTAGGTATTAGAAAGAGAATATATCTCACAATAGAGAAATTTCCAGGATTGCATTTTAGGGAGTTGCAGAGAAAAGTGGATATTGGAACAGGTAATACGGAATATCATTTAAATTATTTAGTAAAAGTAAACCTAATTAAGGCAGAAAAAAGCAAGTCAAATAAAAGATTTTACCCATTAGGATTAAATGATTACGAGAGAAAAATTCTAGGAATATTACGGCAAAAGAATTTTCGTAAAATTATCTTAAAAGGTTTGAAGTATAAACTGATTACCAATAAGGTCATTACTGATTATTTACAGATATCTCCTTCTTCTGCGACATGGTATATTAATCAATTAATTGACAGGAATATTCTGGTGATATTGGAAAAAGAAAAGCAAAAATATTATCAATTAAAGGATAAGGATGAAATAATTAAAGTTCTTATAATATATAAGGAAAGTTTTGTTGATAATTTAGTAGATAGTTTTGTTGAAGCATTTGAAAAACAGTAGTTCTATAATTGTCCCAATAAGTATATAAACCTAAGCTTTACACATTTTGTATAACTTTAATACAGTTGTAACAAATAGTATTTATTAGATGATAAGAGGATAAAGTGGAGGCAAAAGATGGACCTATCTAAGCTAGATCAAAAGGAACATGCAAACTCTGAAAATGATATTCAATCAAGATACGAGCACCGCAGAAAACATATATTTGGCTCAGAAAGTCATAAGCTGAAAAAAACAAGGATATGGCAGATTACCTCCACAATTTTAGGAGTTTTGTTGATTATTTCTATCTTTGCAGGAAACTTTCCAAAGACAAAATCTTCCAATCTAACTGGAAATGAAATAGCAGACAAGACAGTTAAATTCATCAACCAGAATCTATTGCAGGGACAAGCAACTGCAACATTAAAGAATGTTAAAGAATCAGGGAATCTATACAATCTTCAATTAAGCATTGATGGAAAAGATATGGATTCTTATGTGACCAAAGATGGCAAGCTTCTTTTTCCGCAAGCTGTTGACCTGACAAAAAAGCCTCAATTGCAACAATCGCCAGAAACTCAAGCTACTCCAGAAAATTTTCAAAAGTCAGACAAGCCAAAGATTGAATTGTTTGTAATGAGCCATTGCCCTTATGGCACTCAAATAGAAAAAGGCATTATTCCGGTCGTGAACGGATTAAAGGATAAGATTGATTTTGAGATTAAGTTCGTGAATTATGCAATGCACGGAAAGAAAGAGCTCGATGAGCAATTAAGGCAATATTGCGTGCAAAGAGATTACAATGACAAGTATCTTTCATATCTAAGCACATTCCTTAAATCTGGAGACTCAAATGAAGCTCTTAGCGCAATCAGCCATAGTGAAGCAGATTTAGCAGGTTGTGTGAAAGAAACTGATGAAAAATATAAAGTTACAGAACTCTATAATAATCCTCAAAAGAATGAGTGGAGCGGCAGTTTCCCTCCATTTAAAGTGCATGATGCAGAGAATAAGAGGTATGGCATAGGAGGATCGCCGACATTAATAATAAATGGCAAAAATATTAACAGTGGAAGAGATGCCCAAAGCCTGCTAAATATAATATGCGGAGCTTTTACAAACAAGCCGAAAGGATGCAGTGCTGACATGACTTCATTTGGCACTCCATCGCCTGGCTTTGGTTTCGGCACACAGGGTGGTTCAGCGACATCTGCAGGTTGCGGAGCTTAATCTGCAAAATAAGATTAAAAATCTGTTTCAAAAAGAGGAAATATTGATGAAATAGTAGATGATAGGTTTGCAGATAACTACAAAGCAAATTATAAGAGATATTTTTCTCAAAAACATTTAAATACATACTCTTCTTGTTGCAAATAAGTTGCAGGATTATCCATATCCAAAAATTATAGGATATAATCTTAGCAGACAGTAACCTAGTGAGGAAACAATATGCACATTGCCGAAGGATTTTTGCCGCCATTCTGGGCAATTTTCTGGTGGTTAACTTCATTGCCATTTATAATTTATGGTGTATGGAAGACAGGGAAAATATTCAAGAAACATCCTGAATACAAACTAACATTAGCCGTCTCTGGAGCATTTATCTTTGTATTATCATCACTAAAGCTTCCTTCTGTAACGGGCTCTTCATCGCATCCCACAGGTACAGGATTGGCAGCAGTTTTATTCGGTCCTGGAGTTACTGCACTTTTATCTTTTATCGTTCTCATATTTCAGGCATTGCTTCTAGCTCATGGCGGCATCACAACACTTGGCGCAGATGTATTTTCTATGGGCATTGTTGGGCCATTCACTGCATATCTATTGTTCAGGGCATTGCGCGCATTAAAAGCAAGCTTAAACATCTCGGTTTTTATTGCAGCAGTTATTTCTGATTGGATTACATATGTTGTCACTTCACTTCAGCTGGCGCTTGCATATCCTGCAGCAAACGGAATTCTTGGATCATTCACAATATTCCTAGGAGTGTTTGCAATTGCCCAGATACCTCTTGCGGTTGCAGAAGGGATATTGATAGTTATATTTTTTGATTACTTAAAAAAATCAAGGCCAAAATTAGCAGCAAAACTGCTAGGCAAACTAAAGTAAATAAGATAATATAAGAATAAGAAATTGCAAAAGATGCTGATAAGATGATTAGAAGAGATATAAACTAGAAAAGATAAATAATAAATAAAACCCATGAAAGACTATATAAAATACGGATTGGGAATATTAGTCGTTGTCGCAATATTTGCATTCTCACTTCTGTTCAACAGAGATGCAGCATTTACAGGCACAGATGATGCTGGCAAAAATGCAATCCTTGGAATTAATCCTGATTACAGAGTATGGTTCCAGCCATTATGGAAGCCAAAGCCTGAGACAGAATCAATGTTATTTGCTTTGCAGGCAGCTATAGGCGCATTTGTGATAGGATATTTTATTGGATTCGACCGCGGAAGTAAAAAGAATCTTAAGAAAGAAAGACGAAAAAAACAAATAATAAATTAAAATATCAAGATGGAAAAACTAACCTTAGACCAGCTGACTTATTCAAGCAGATTCCTATCATGGCCGCCTCTTGGAAAGCTGTTGCTGGCACTGGCATTATTGTTCGGCTCATTGTTTGCAGATTCAATAATTGTTCCATTGCTTGTCTTAATGATAGGAATGATTTTGCTTTATTCATCAAACAGGTTTAATTTTCCAAGAGTTATAATCTGGGCATACCTAAACACATTGCTTGCGCTTTTTATAGGTGTATTTATTATTACGCTTATTACACCAGGAACCGTAATTTGGCAAATGCGCCTTAGTATAATAACATTAAGTTTAAGCAAAGAAGGGATTTCACTTGCCAGCTTGGTCTTTATCCGTGCAATTGCAGGCTTTGCTGTCCTGATGTTCTTTGCATCCTCCACACCATTGCCGCATCTGTTTATTGCACTGCAGCAGCTTAAAGTTCCAAAACATGTTTCTGAGCTGACTATCTTAGTGTACAGGTATTTTTTCCTTTTCATCGAGCAGCTTGGCAGCATGATACAGGCTGCAGAATGCAGGCTTGGCTTCAGGGACATAAAAGCAAAATTCCGCACATATGGAGTAATAGTCGCAAGCGTGTTTGGAAGATCGATGGATTTTGCCGAGAGGGCAGAACAAGCATTATACTGCAGAAATTTCAGGGGAGAATTTCCTGTCTATCGCAAGCCTGCAAAGCTTACAGCAAGATGGATTATAATCCCATGCATCATATTTGCTGCGTTGATAGTAATAAACCTGAAAGCAGGAAAGTTTTTAACAATCTAAATGATATAATATTGAAATAGATAATTTAAACATAAAATTAAGCTACAAAAAATAAAATATATTAGACAATAGATACAATTAAGAAGAAATATTAAGAATAATCGCAAGGTAAACAAAGATGCCGTCACAAAACATTTTGAGTGCAAGAAACATATGCTTTTCATATGATGGTAGCTCAAAGGCTCTTAAAAATGTCATGTTAGATGTTCCAAGAGGGAAAAAAACAGTTTTTCTTGGGCCAAATGGATCTGGAAAATCTACATTGTTCCTGCATTTC
The DNA here is from genome assembly GCA_013331615.1 of Candidatus Woesearchaeota archaeon. Lineage (GTDB taxonomy): Archaea > Nanobdellota > Nanobdellia > Woesearchaeales > UBA10200 > UBA10200 > UBA10200 sp10200u. The sequence continues at coordinate 9,759 of DUGA01000062.1, forward strand.
AACGGCATACTTAAGCCAGACTCAGGAAAGATTCTTTTTGATGGAAAGAGATTGGGGTATGACCAAAGCTCTCTGGTCAGACTCCGTGAGAATATCGCAGTCGTATTCCAGAATCCCGATGACCAGATATTTTCTGCCAATGTGGAAGAGGATATTGCATTTGGACCTTTAAATCTTTGCTTGCCTAAAGAAGAAGTTGATGCAAGAGTTGATGAAGCGCTTTCATTGGTAGGATTAACAAAGCTCCGCAAAAGGCCGACACAGCAGCTATCATTCGGACAGCGCAAAAGAGTGGCTTTGGCTGGAGCATTAGCAATGAAGCCAAAAGTTCTTATCATGGACGAGCCGACTGCAGGCTTAGACACTGAGATGGTGCATGAGTTGTTAGAGCTTGCAGACGAGCTGAACCATCTAGGCATAACGATAATCATGTCAACGCACGATGTAGAGACTGCTTATGAATGGGCAGATGAGGTAAGAGTGATATCTGACGGCAAAATATTATTTGCAGGCAAGCCAGAGCTTCTTTTCACGCAATCAGAGCTGCTCCACAAACTAGGCATTATACCGCCAATTGCATTTCTCCTGAATGAGCAGATGAACAAAAGCAACGGAGAGCCAATAAAGCCTTACCCTAAAAGTTTCCTTGAATTATCACATAAATTATTTGCGCATAAAAAAGCCAAAGATGGATGCTTCAATGTTATCTGCGTTAATAAGCTTGACAATAGCTTAGAGCCGAATGTTATCGCTAGAATGCTAAAAATAAATCTTAAAGAGATCCACAAGATTTCAGGTGTATATGGCACTCTTGCAAGGCGATTGCTTAATGAAGGCAAGCTTGATGTGCATTACCGTTTTCATGCATTAGAGCATGGCTTGTTTCAGGCAAGCATTGGGGAAGAATTTATCCTGTTTACAGATTCATCGCTATGCACATTAGTAGAGACAAAGATAAAAAAACTAGAGAGAACAAATGGCATGAGCATAAAGATCAGGCATCTACACACCAAATAATTTAAATATTAAATGCGAATTATCTACTAACATGGCAGCTTCATCAATCATCTGGACCTATTCATTGGTAAGCGTATTGATTATTAGCTTGATCTCTTTTATAGGCATAATCGGACTTTCGATAAAGATAGATAAGCTGAAGAAAGTCATACTTTTTCTGGTAAGCTTTTCAGCAGGAGCATTGTTTGGAGATGCTTTCATCCACCTGTTGCCTGAAGCTATCGAAAAATACGGTTTCGGGCTGGATATTTCATTGTACATATTATCAGGAATAATATTCTTCTTTATAATTGAAAAGTTCATCCACTGGCACCACTGCCACCTTGAGCCGACAAAAAACCACCCTCATCCTTTTGCCGTGATGAACCTATTAGGTGATGCTGTGCATAATTTTATAGACGGCCTAATAATAGCAGCAAGCTATCTAGCAAGCTTGCCTGTAGGGATAGCGACAACGCTTGCCGTCATACTGCACGAGATTCCACAGGAGATAGGTGATTTCGGAGTGCTACTACACGGAGGCTTTTCCATAAAAAAAGCTCTTACCATGAACTTTATTACTGCACTCACTGCAGTATTAGGAGCGATAGTTGCATTATTATTAAGCGCTTATATTGAAAACCTGTCATTATTCCTTGTGCCATTTGCAGCAGGAGGCTTTATCTACATCGCAGGCTCTGACCTTATACCAGAGCTTCACAAGGAAGTCAATGCGCATAAGTCATTTATGCAGCTTTTAACATTTGTTTTAGGGATAGTCATAATGACATCATTATTAGGATTAGAATAAAGATAAATTAATTTGAAGACAATAAGAAAAGTTATACTATATATACCATAAAAAATATAAAGAAATCAGTTATTCTATCATCATGCTAACAACACAGCAGTTAAAAGAACAATTGAAACATACTTTAGACACTACAGATTTCCCAAGATTGGGAAAAAAATACGAGGGCAAAGTCCGTGATAATTACACTCATGGAAACAAGCGCATTATAATTACAACAGACCGTATTTCTGCATTTGACAGGGTATTATGCACACTGCCGTTTAAAGGACAAGTGCTTAACCAGATGGCAGTCTTCTGGTTTGAAAAGACAAAACAAATCGTAAAAAACCATCTGATAGATTCTCCAGATCCAAATGTGAGTATAGTGCATGAGTGCAAACCTTTTCCTATCGAATTTATAGTAAGAGGATATATAACAGGCGTAACTTCAACCAGCGCCTGGACAAATTACTCAAAAGGAGTTAGAAATTTATGTGGAAACATCATGCCAGAAGGATTAAAGAAAGACCAGAAATTTGAGACATCTATACTTACCCCATCAACAAAAGCAGAGCTTGGAGCTCATGATGAGAACATAAGCAGGGAAGATATAATTAAGCACAAACTGATGTCACAGGAAGATTTTGACAAAGTCAGAGAGATTGCATTCAAACTATTTGAGCTTGGCCAGAAAATTGCTGCAAAGCAAGGCATAATTTTGGTTGACACCAAATACGAGTTTGGAAAATTAGATGGAGAGATTGTGTTGATGGATGAGATCCATACTCCAGACAGCTCAAGGTTCTGGTTTGCAGATACTTACCAAGAACTATTTAACGCAGGAAGAGAGCAGCGCAAGATAGACAAGGAATATATAAGGACTTGGCTTGCTGACCATGGATTTAAGGGAGAAGGAGATGTTCCAGAGATACCTGACGAGATAAAGATTGAAGCATCAAGAAGATACATTGAGGCATTTGAATTAATCACAGGCCAGAAATTCAACACAGAAGTAGGAGACATAAACAAAAGGATTGAGATGAATCTAAAAAATAAAGGATATTTATAAAAAAACAGATTTATGAAATAGTTATTCTAGCTTCAAATTGCATTAATTTTAATAAACATCAAAGAAAACTATTTAACCGACATCTGATTTCTAATCTAGTATGATAAAAGCCATAATCTTTGACTGGGGCGGCGTAATCTGCTATCCAATAACAAAAAGATTAGTCATAAGATTAAAAGAGCAGTTTAATGCAGATGAAAGAGCAATAAGGAAAGCATATTTCAAGGATCTGCATGGCTACGAGATCGGAAAATTAAGCGACAAAGAGTTCTGGCAAAACTTTTGCAGAGAGCTTAATATAAAAGTAGATGAGAATCTTGTGATGGACATAGTAAGAAATGTCGAGCAGCTGGATAAAGAAGTGTATGAGTTGCTTGTACAATTAAAAAAGACAAAGAGATATAAACTAGTGCTGTTATCAAATAATATCCCTGTGATGGCCAATTACATCAGAAAGAAATTTGATTTAAGCGTTTTTGACAATCTGTTTTTCAGCAATGAGATTGGTATGAGAAAACCTCATCTTGATATATTTGAGCACGTGCTGAAGGAAATAAATAGCAATAAAGAAGATAAGACAATAACAAAGATACTGCCAGAAGAGACAATTTTTATTGATGATAAGCAAGAAAACTTAGATACTGCAGCTCAACTTAAGATCAAGACAATATTATTTCAGAATGCAGAACAATTAAAAAAAGATCTAATAGTTTTAGAAGTCAAGATATGATAATTAAAATTTGAAAGATACATAAAATGACACAAGACAATCTATCTCACTTAAGAAAATTCATCTTGATGCTGGCAAGAGAATCAGGAAAAATACTAAGAACAGGTTATTATAAATCCAAAAGCATTACTTCTAAAGGTGACCAAGGAATCGTCACAGACACAGACCTTAGAGCAGAAAGCAGATTAATTTCATTAATCCACAAGCGCTACCCATTGCACCATATCTTAGGAGAAGAATCCGGCAAAGTTATAAGCAAAAAAAGTTTAGATTTGCATTCAAACAAAAAAAATCCAGATGCTTCTATTGATTTCCGCTCAGACTATCTCTGGATTATCGACCCATTGGATGGCACAACTAATTTTGCGCATAATTACCAGCAATTTTGCACATCTATTGCATTAGCATACAAGGAAAAAGTCATTCTAGGCGCAGTTTTTAATCCTATAACAAACGAGCTTTTCTTTGCAGAAAAAGGAAAAGGCGCAACTGTCAATGGACAAAAGATTTCAGTTTCAAAGAGAAAACTAAAGCACGCTTTATTATGCACAGGATTTGCATACAAAAGAGACCACTGGATGCATAACAATCTCAGTAATATAGGCGCAATCCTAGCGCGCGGCGCACAAGGTGTTAGGATAGACGGTACAGCAGCATTAGATTTGTGTTATGTTGCTTGCAGCAAATTTGATGGCTTCTGGGAATCTAATCTGCATTCATGGGATATTGCTGCAGGATGCCTGATTGTAGAGGAAGCAGGCGGCAAAGTTACAAATGACAAAGGAAAGCCATGGCATTTTAATGACGGCAACATAGTTGCAAGCAATAAGATTGTAGGCAAGGATATATTGGAGATAATAAAATAAGAATTAATACTTACGGAGAACTCTTAGGCTTCAATGTCACCTTTATCGCCAGTTGCGACATCTCCACGTTCAAGTAAGTCATCAAGAGAATTAATAATGCCATAAGCTAATTGTTGTACAAAAGTTTCATTTATTGCTACGGCTGCTTGTGTTTCTATCATCTTAACTACAGAAGATATAAGGGATTTAAAAATTTTACGCAATATTCAGAGATACTTGAAGAACTCGTCTCTGCTTATTTCTATTTCATTAAGAATTTGCCTTAATAAGCCGATGCCGATATCTCTTCCCGGATGTACTGGAACTACAGTTGCTCTGCCATCTGGATGCCTGAAATATTTATGGCTTCCTTTCTGCCTAATTTCCTCAAACCCTAGCTTTCTAAGAATTCTTATAAGTTCATTAGCAGATAACTGAGGCAATTTCATGTTTTAACCTCTACTTTATGCTTTAACTTGTATCTGCTGTATCCCAATAAAATGCTCTTCTCGAAATTCCTTCTCTACTTCTAGACATAACTCTACAGCTTCTCTTACATTAATTAATAATTCGTCCATTGTCTTTCCTTGTGTATGACAACCTTTAAGAGAAGGAACACTGCCTACATAATAGCCATCTTCATCTTGCTCAATAACTACAGTAAAATTGTATGTTTTCTTTTGCATTGTAATAGCATTAGATGTATATTTAGTTTATATATTTATCGGAGATTAACTTTTTTCATCGATAATTTTTTAAATATACACATTTTTAATCTTAATATGAATACACCACAATATGGGATTACATATGAGGCAAGTGTAACAAATCCGGACAAAGGATTGATTAGAGTAAAAGGACTCAAAGGCATCTGTGCAACTATACCTCTGACAGCAAGGCAAGGCTTGAAGTATGGACAAAAAGTAGATGTTCTTTATGGAGATAGTGAAGGAAAGAAAAGCAGAGAAATACACCATTTTTATCCAATTGGTACATCGATGTCTTTTAATACAAATGCTCATTTAGCTATCTCAGATATGACACCACTTGATGAAGTTGTAGAGCTCCAACCTGGACATCAGAAAAATAAACAGAGTTCAACTAGATTATTAGAAGAGATTATTCAAGCTGTGCATGAAATAAATGTAAAACCTGAATATGCTGTAGGACTTTGGTATAGTGATTCAAAGAGGTTAGATGGAAAATCACCGCAAGAGAGATACGATGCAATACTTAATGTAGTAAGCATAGCTTTAGAAGGATTGAAAAGAAGATATTTCCAAAACATAACAGAAAGAGAAACCGGGATACTTTTTGGATTATACCATATTTTAGATAGCCTGCATAAAGAGTATAAGATAGGAACTGACCAGACAGTTAATGTATATTTTATACAAGGAATGTTAGATAAATTTAGAGTTTCTCCAGTAAAAATTAAAATAGGTAATAGTTAATAGTAGTTGTGGTACCGGGTATTACCAAACACTTTCTTCTCAAAAAAATAATAAGGTTTATAAATAACGAACGATTTTTCTTTACACTATGAGCATCACAGAGATCTTCACAAAAAAGAACTTAGAAATCTTGGACTTACTGTACAAAGAGCCGAATGGTCTGCATCTAAGAGACATCGCTGCAAGATTAAACTGCAGCCCTGCAAAAGCTCATGATAGTATAACTTTGTTCATAAAAAACAAACTTGTCAGCGTGCAGGAAGATAAGAACAAACGCATAATAAGATTAAATAAAGATAATGAACTGTTCAGAAAAATAGAACATCTACTATACAGCGACATGCCATTAGAGACACAGGATGAGACAATCAGGTTATTTGACACCATCTCACCATTAGATTACAGATATTATGGCAGAGACAAGAAGATACAGGAGATGCTTGGCAAATATCTGAGCGAAGAAGCATTCATTCGATACCAGGCAAATGTTGAATTGGCATTAGTTAGGGCATTCTCAAAGCTAGGAATTTGCAACCAGAAAGTTGTAGATGAGGTTGCTGCTGCTGTAAAGAAAATAAGAGCTCAGGAAGTATATAGAGAGGAAGATAAGATTAAGCACAATATTCGCGCACTAGTAAATCAGATAAGAGATAATGTGAGTGAAAAAGCAAAACCTTACGTTCATTTCACTACAACAAGCTTTGACATTTTTGACACTGCAAATGCATTAAGATTTAAAGAAGTTGCAGACAATGTGATCATACCAGAGCTTTTAACGCTAGAAAAGACATTGATAACTCTTGCACAAAAAGAAAAAGACACCTTACAAATAGGCAGAACACATGGCCAGCACGCAGAGCCTATCACTTTTGGTTTTACAATTTCTGCTTATGTTTCAAGATTAGGCTGCAGGATCTTAGCAATCAAACGTGCATCAAAAAATCTGCGCGGCAAAATCTCTGGCGCAGTTGGAGCATACAATGCATCTTCATTGTTCTTTGATAATCCAGAGAAATTAGAGAACGCAATCCTAGATGAACTTGGATTAAAAGCTTCTACACAAAGCTCTCAGATAGTTGAGCCTGAATTTATTGCCGATTACATGCACACAATCGTAAGCTCATTCAGCGTATTGGCAAATTTGGCAGATGATATGAGGCATCTCCAGAGAAGCGAGATAAATGAGATTGCAGAATCATTTGGGCAAAAGCAAGTAGGAAGTTCAACAATGCCACATAAAAGAAATCCAATCAATTTTGAGAACGTAAAATCAATGTGGAAAGAGTTCATGCCGAGGATGACAACTGTCTACATGGACCAGATCTGCGAGCACCAGAGAGATTTGACTAACTCTGCTTCACAGAGATTCCTGCCGGAAATAGTCGCCGGATTAGTTGTGAGCACTGTAAGATTAAATAAAGTCATGAGCAACATTGTAGTAGACAAAGAAAGTTTGGCAAGAAACTTCAACAAAAACAAAAAGATGATAGCAGCAGAACCTGCATACATATTGTTAGCTGCGCATAATCATCCAGATGCCCATGAAGCAGTCAGGGAGATAACATTAGAAGCCCAGCATGGCAAAAAGAACTTTACTGAACTTTTCTTCGCTAAAAAAGAGCTTCATCCATATATCAAAAAATTCAACAAGAAACAAGTCTCTATACTAAAGAACCCTGAGCTATACACAGGGATTGCATCAAATAAAGTAGAGCATGTTTGCAAGTTTTGGAAGAATGAGCTTGGAATTTAATAGCTTAGCAGATGTTAACAGCTATCTATACAGCAAAAAAGCAAAATAATATAAACTTTGTCCAGTAGTATGATAAAAAAGAGGGGATAAGATGAGCTTTAAGAAATTTGCAAAAGAGAACTGGAAATTATTCATTGCTTCATTTAAAAAACTTAATGCAAACTTCATCTATGCAGTATTGTTTGACCTCATATTCTGGCTGATAATCATTTTTGCATTTAATATATGGAATTCATATATCTTTAAAGGCCTTGAAGCTGCCGGAGTAAATGTCCAGGAAGTGATGGCTGGAGCTACTTCTGGCGCAGACTTGAGCACTTTTGAGCCTTCTGCCATAGCGCTTAATGTATTGATAAGAAACGCAATAATCTACACAATATTATTTTTATTACTGATTTTCATCTGCTGGACACTGTCAAGATTAGTGATTTGGCTGATAATAGAGAATAAGAACTTCAGTATCCAAGGATTAAAGAGGTTTTTTCTATTAAATATCATCTGGCAACCGATCAATCTGATATTTACAGCAATTATTGCAGTTATACTGGCAGTGATATCTATTGTGATCAAAAATATGAGCGAATACCTTATAAGCATAGGCGCTAATGTTATTATTTACATTTTATTGAACGCAATATTCTTTATATTTATCATTGCTCCGATCGGATTTTTTGCAATAACCTTAACAAATTTAATATATCTTAATTTTGTAAGAACGCAGAAAATAAGAGATGCATTTGTAAAAGCAACAAATAACCTGATAAAGAATTTTAGCAAGCTAGTGACATCTTATCTATTTGTAGGTTCAGGATTGTATATCTTGATAGCATCATCTTATCCATTGCAGAACCTATCTCCAAACATCTCATCAATAATTGAGTTAATAACTGCATTGTTATTTTTGACATGGACCAAGTTCTACCTAACAGCAATAATCAAAAATTAAGGTAAATGGCAAATAACTTTGATTCAAACCTGGAATATGCACAAGCTGCTAAGTTAAAGGATATAGGTGAGATAGCTGAAAGTGCAGGCATTGATAAGAAATATCTAAAGTATTACGGCAACCATATAGCAAAAGTTTCTCTTGATTTGTTAAAAGAATTGGATGAAAATTCAAAAAAAAACAAACCTAGAAATAACAAAAAATCAGGCAAACTCATTCTCGTCACAGCAATCACTCCAACAAGTGCCGGAGAAGGAAAGTCAACCACTTCTGTTGGACTAGCTGAATCGTTTGCTAGATTAGGAAAAAAGGCCATTGTCTGCTTAAGAGAGCCTAGCTTAGGTCCCGTATTTGGAGTAAAAGGAGGAGCAACAGGAGGCGGCTGCGCACAAGTGCTTCCTATGGAAGACATCAATCTGCATTTTACTGGCGATATACATGCAATCACTGCTGCGCATAATCTTCTTGCTGCAATGCTTGACAACCACCTCTATCATGGCAACAAACTAAACATCAATACAAACAAAATTATCTGGAAACGCGCATTAGACATGAATGATAGGGCATTAAGGCATATACTGATTGAAAATAAGTTGGATAAAAACAAAATAAAAAAGAATAAATCTCAAACTGAATACTCTTACTTAACAGGCTTTGAGATCACAGCAGCGTCTGAAGTGATGGCAATTCTTGCATTAAGCAAAGACCTAAATGATTTAAAATTTAGATTAGGAAGAATAATTGTTGCATACACAAAAAATAACAAACCAGTTACTGCAAAAATGCTTAAGGCAGATGGGTCGATGGCAGTCTTATTAAGAGATGCCTTGATGCCAAATTTAGTACAGACATATGAAAACACTCCTGCATTTATCCATTGTGGACCATTTGGAAATATTGCGCATGGTTGCAGCAGCATAGTTGCAACAAAGCTTGCATTAAGATTAGCAGACATAGTGATAACTGAAGCTGGATTTGCTACAGAGCTTGGCGCAGAGAAATTCTTTAATATCAAATGCAGGCAAGCAGGATTAAAGCCAGATGCTGTTGTTATTGTAGCCACAGTCAAAGCATTGAGGATAAATGGCATAGATAATCTTGGCAAGCACATTGAAAATATACAGAAATTTAACCTGCCTGTTGTAGTTGCAATCAATAAATTTAAAGATGACAATGATTCTGCGATAAAGCAGATAATAGACTATTGCTCAGCAAGAAATGTTGATGCATTGTTATCTGAAGCATGGCATAAATGCGGATTTGGAAACATTGGTGTAGATAGGATTTTGCTGAAGCTGATTAATAATAAGTCAAATTTCAAATATTTGTACAATACAAGTTCTCCTATCAAGAAAAAGATAGAGAAGATTGCAAAAGAGCTATACGGCGCAAAAAATATCAGATATACAAAAGAAGCAGATGCTGTAATTAAAACAGCTGAAAAGAATGGATATTCAAAGCTTCCTATCTGCATGGCAAAGACGCATCTTTCATTGAGCGACAATCCCATATTAAGAGGCGCCCCAAAAGATTTTACGCTTACTGTCACAAACGCAAAGATTGCTGCAGGCGCAGGATTTATAGTAGCATATTGCGGCAACATAATGACAATGCCAGGATTGCCAAAAACCCCTGCAGCTGAAAAGATAACTCTTAATAAAGATGGAAAGGTTGAAGGATTGTTCTAGATTTTTTAAAAAGTTGCATTATTTCAGTAAAATTTATATTCTTAGTATGAATCTGGAACCATATGCCAGCAAAAATAATCGATGGAAAAGCGATTGCACAGAAAATCAGGGAAAATATAAAACAGCAAGTTGCCCCTATGAAGACAAAGCCAGGTTTGGCTGTTGTAAGAGTTGGCAATGATCCTGCAAGTATTGTTTATGTGAACTCAAAAGAAAAGGCTTGCCAAGATGCAGGCTTCTATTCTGAAAAATACGAATTGAAAGAAGATATTCAAGAAAAAGATCTTCTGAAGCAAATAAGCAAATTAAATAAAGACAAAAAGCTGCATGGTATTCTTGTCCAGCTTCCATTGCCTGCGCACATCTCGCAGCAGAAAGTTCTTGAAGCAATTTCTCCAGAGAAGGATGTTGATGGCTTTAATCCAGTCAATTTTGGCAGGCTTCTAAGTGGGAACAAATACCTTTATCCTGCTACGCCAAAAGGAGTTGTCAGATTATTAGATGAGATTGGCTGCAAAATTGCAGGAAAGCATGTTGTCGTTATCGGAAGAAGCAATATTGTAGGAAAGCCTGTTGCTGTTCTTCTGTTAGAAAGAGATGCCACGGTTACAATTTGTCATTCCAAGACAAAGGATCTTATTGAAGAGTGCAGGAAAGCAGACATTTTAATTAGTGCTGTTGGCAAGAAAGGTTTAGTCAGCAAAGAAATGGTGAAACAGGGAGCAGTTGTGATTGATGTAGGCATTACACGCGAAAATGGAAAGTTATTTGGCGACGTTGATTTTGATGATGTAAAGAAAGTAGCTTCCTGGATAACTCCAGTGCCTGGAGGAGTAGGCCCGATGACGATCGCTATGTTATTAGAGAATACTTTGGTTGCGAAAAGAAAGATTGAGGAAAGTAAATAAAAATTATTCTTTGGGTTAATTAGTAGTATTATTTAATTTTATCATGGTTTATTACTTCTGTCCAGATGCATCTGCAATAACTCCCTTCTCAATAATTTGCCAGATGGTCCTTTAGGAATCTCATCCACAAACTCAATATATTTTGGAGATCTAAACTCAGAAAAGAATTTCTGCGCATATATTATAAGCTCTGCTTCACTAACAATAACCTTTGACTTTTTCACGATATACGTCTTAATCTCCTCACCATAGATTGGATCAGGAATCCCGATAGTTGCTGCATCTACAACCGCAGAATGTTTATAGAAAACATCATCAACTGCTTTTGGAGATATTTTTTCTCCGCCTTTGATTATGATTTCCTTGATTCTTCCGTTGATATACACATTTCCTTCTACATCCATGCTTCCTAGATCACCTGTATGCATCCAACCATCTTTTTTAGTTTCAGAAGTCTTTTCAGGCAAATTCCAGTATTTGTTGAAAATAATCTCCCCTTTTACGACAATCTCGCCTTCTTTTGTTCTAACATCTACACACCCTGTCTTATTTTTATCCTCTACTTCCAAGAAATTGCCTTTATCATCTACTATTGCAATCTCGCAAACATCCATTAACTTACCAATGCTTCCTAGTTTTCTGTTTTCAACAGAATTCATCGTGCACCAGCAGCTATTTTCTGTCAACCCATATGCTTCAATTACCTTAAAGCCCTCTGAATATTTTACAAACTGCTTTTCAAAATTAACAGCCAACTCAACAGGCANNCATCGAAAGTATTGTAGGCACAACATTCGTATAACTCACTCTATACTTTACAATATTTAAGAAGAATCTGCTTTTTGAAAACTTCTTCTGCATGACTAAACTACCTCCTGCAACTAAGGTTGCCAAAAACCCAGGCATCAATCCTCCAGAGAAGAATAAAGGCAAAGTGCACATCCCAACACTCTGCTCGTTAAAATGCCAAGCTCTTGCAATCGAAAACGCTTCAACCATTATATTCTGCTGAGTTAACACAATGCCTTTTGGCTTTCCTGTTGTTCCAGAGCTGTACATGATTAGGCAGTCATCTGAAAGAGAAGAATTACCGCCAGAGAAAATATTTGTATTATTAATCCTAATATATTCTTCTAAAATAATTACCTCATTACTGTTAAATCCATTTCCAAATACCTGCTTTAACGAAGCAACTTTATCTTTAACTTCATTTACTTTCTTATAATTCTCTTCATCAACTATTACTATACTAGTGCCAGAATCATTCAATATAAATTCAATCTCTGCTTCGCTTGAATCTGGATTAATAGAATTAAAGATTGCGCCTAACTTCATTGCAGCAAAAAAGGAATAGATGAATTCTGGCGAGTTCCTTGTTAATATTGAGATCCTGTCGCCTTTTTTTATTCCTGATTTATTGAATAAGGCAGCAATTTTATTTATGTTATCATAAAACTCCTTCCAAGTTACCTTTCTGTCATCTTCTGTGTAAGTCAAGACTATTTTATCCCCATACTTTAAGCTATATTCCTGCAAGAATTCATCCCAATTATTATAATTGCTGTAATTATCGTATTCAAGCATAAGCTACCCCTCAAACTAACCAATAGTAAAATTATGAATATTAAGACAATAGAACTAATATAAAATTATTGCTTTTATTTGCCTGCTATTAATTTTTCTTTTAAGACATCTAAATCTTTCCTGATCTTATCATAAGCTTGTATCCTTGTATGTATTGTATCTTGGACAGTTGTTCTTACATCATTATATCCTTTTTCAGCAAAAAGCCCTGCTCCAAGATACTCTTCAAATGCATCTAAAATAGATGTGATATGTGGGTAATGCTCATAACTTGGTGAGAGGAACATAGCAAACTGCTGTTGATATCGCCCTATTTCAGCAGTTATATGTTCAATTGCTTTCTTTCTTCTAAAAAATCTATTGGGCATACTCTGCCTAATTTCTCTCTCTAGCTCTCCATTATCCAGCTTTATTCTTATGCTTTCAACTGTTGTAGCTGGTTTGCCCTCATCATTTAAAACTTTCAAAAGTAAGTCTGGAGTTATTGCCCTAGTGCATGCATCCATCACTGAACTATAAAGCGCAGGATTCCTGTACATTAATTTTGGGATGATTGGTCTGATTGCTGTATGATATCTCCTTATGATTTGATTAGGGATGCTATCTCTTTTTAGCCCAGCTAACATGATAGAAGATATATCATCAGTACTTGCACTTGATTCAACTAATAGCTCCAAGCCAGTTGCAGTAACATTGCTAGTCAAGTTTTCTGCTTTTTCACATCCTTCATCTCTTGCTTCTTTAATCAAAAACTCTCCAATCGCCCTAGGAATCTCTTTGTCAGTTGTTAGATATTTTTTAGCTTCCGCTACCATCTCTTGCTTAAATGCATAATATGTCTGTCCTTCAACATAACAGATGCCCAATCCTTTCCTCGGAAGCCCTTTGGATGATCCTGCAGCTATACCTGTAGATACCTTCCCTATATCCTTGATCCTTTGCACGATCTGCTCTTGTTCTGTTGTTAGCATTTTTAAGATGCCTCTTTCATTTTTTTACCAATTCTATTCAAGAAGTTATATAAGGCATTCTCTTTTATCCTTGGAACTAAGTCAAGTATTCGTTCATATTCCTTAATATGCTTAGCACCCTCTCTTAAAAGCCAATCAAAATCCTCCATCTCTTTAGGAACAACACATCCAAGCGCATTCGTCAGTCTTGCGCCATAAACTCTCCCAGTAAATGATTCATGAATTTGCGACAAAGGAGTTTCTAAAGTAACTATATCATCTGCAATTTTAAATACATAATATTGGCGCTTACCTGAGATAAGAAGATAGCCTCCTGGCTTAACAACTGACTTAACATTGCCTAATATCTCTGCTAATCTATCATCTGAAAGCTTATCAATTGCATAAAGCAGATTATTCATCATAAACACTGCATCAAAGCTTTTTTCAGGAAAGTAACGCTGCGGGCAGTAACCGTTTGCAACTTGGAATTTTCCTTTTCTTCTTGAAGCAATTGCCTCAGAAATAGCTGCTCTGTTGATATCAATGCCAATAACTTCTGATTCTTTATATCTCCCTGATAGCTCATTTGTGGTTTCTCCTCTACTGCAGCCAATATCAAGTATTCTTCCATTAACTATATCTGGTAATGATCCCCTGAAATCTGAATGCACTCTTCCATTTTCCGTAGTACCCAATAGATGATATTCAGGTGAAGTAGACGCTTGCTCAAATCCTACTTCTGAGGATAAAGGCAGTTGTAATCCTTTTTTATTTCCACTTTTATCAGCAAGAAAACGGACTAGTGTCAAGTCATTTATTACTGTATCATCTATTGATTCTGGTTCTTGTGTCATATTTAATTACCTTTTGTTTATCCTATCATCATCTATATTCACAGCAGCGGAATCCCTTTCCTTCGCGCAGCATCTCTTCTTGGTGAATAATATAATGGATCAGATTTTCTTGGACCTTTTTCTCTATGAGAATGATTCTCAGGAACAGCTAGCACTCTTCTTTGAGAGGATCCTCTATATACTTTAACAACTTCTTCTAAGTCATGCATGATTGCATTTGTTGTCTCTGGAACTCCTGCTCCTGGACCTGGCTCTAGACCATAAGACCTAAAGCTTTCACCATTGACACTAAACAGAACAAGATTATTTGGACCTGTCAACTCTCCCAATCTGCTTTCTTTCTGGACTTCTTTTAAGCCTACAGAAATCTTATATCTTCTAGCTTCAGCATCATAACTTAATTCAGCAACATACCTTAGTGTATGGTCTTGCTTAACTTCTATTCTTATCTGGTCAAATGAGTCATCCAAACTTCTCATCCTTTCTACAAAAGTTTCTCCTTTAAGCTGTGCAACTGCATCTAAGTCAAACTTATCTGTATGATCCTTATTGTATCTGTCTACTACAACTTGGATAAATGAGGAATGCTCAATCTCACAGTCATTTAAATCAATCCCTGATCTTGTTGCTATCATTCTCCAGAGTATCAGGATTTTATTTAGCACATCTCTGCCTGAATAATCATCAAATGGTTTTGGCTCTGTGAAGCCTTTTTTTACTGCATCATCAATCGCTTCTGAGAGTTTTTTTCCTTTATCTAATTCTGAAACAGTGTATCCTAATGTTCCGCTCATGCAGCCTCTTACAGAAATGTATGCACGATCTTTTGCATCTTTTGCAAGCACCCATGCATGATCCTTTGCAAGTATCTCTATAAGATTTGTAGGCACACCTAAGTCTGCACCGACGGTTCCTTTCACATGTTCTCTTCCCTCAAAAATTGCCCTAAACAGATTATTTACATAGAATCTTTCTCTTCTTTTTTTTTGAGTTTCTTCTTTAGCTCCGTTTGATGCAATCGGCAATGCATAAGGTGTTTTATTTACTGAAATTATATCCATGCCAAGATGTAAAGCATATAGATGGATGCTGAGCATATTAGGATCATTTGTTGCATCTACTAATACAAAATCCCCTTTTTCCATATCACGAACTTTTCTAAGTTCGCTGTTAGGCAGATATTCTGCGCCAAATATCTCACTTGGATAAAGAGAATTATCCATTTTTCTGCCTTTAGTTTTGCCTTCAAGAATAATCCCTAGATCTATATTATTAAATCCGCCTATCTTTGCAAGAACTCCTGAGCTATCTGCTACTCCGACAACATTAAATCCTTGTTCATCATACTTGGCAATTATCTCTCTTAGGAAATTGCTTCCAACTTTCCCTAGTCCATATAGAACAATATTTATCTTCTTCATCTGGTTGTAAGTGGTTCTCACTATCTCATCTACGCTTTCTTTTGGAACAACTACCTGGACGGAATCACTGTTCCTGAAAATAGGCAGGTGATGCACACTTGCTTTGCTATTCCTTCTATGTTCAACGTTTGCAACAGTTTCCACTACCTTCGCAAAATCTAAGTCAGATGCCCCTAAGCCTTCTCCGCAATATGTGATTAGAGCGCAGTCAGGAACATGCATATAGCTGTCATCATCAAATCTACCTGGCATATCATCATACACTTCTTTTTTAATGTGATCAATAAGGCCTTTGCCAAAATAGGCATCATTATCTCTGTCTTTAATTGGATTTGTTGCAAGCAAGAATCTGCCAACCAATTTTCCATCTTTTCGCTCACATGCAGAATATAATAGTCTTACATCTTTATATCTTTCAATTGACTCTTCAATAACACCAAAATCATCAGGCTCCTCCAATGCAAATTCCTTGTAGACTACATCCTCTATTATGCCAATTCCTTTTATCTTAGGTCCTGATTTTTCAGAATATGGAGAGATTATTGTCCCTGGGTCGTTTGGATTAAATGAGTTTCTTACAACTATCTTAAGCGGATATTCTTTTTTCTTTAATATGTCTAAAGAATTGTTCTGCACAACCTTCATGCCGCCAGATTGAGCTAAAAATACGACTTCATCATAGGATAAATGCCTGACTGTCTGGGTTCCGCCGATAATTTTGGGATTTGCAACTAACACTCCATCTGTGTCTGTATAGATAGTGAGTCCTGAAGCTTTTATGGCTGATCCTAATGCGATTACTGTGACATTTGAGCCGTCTCTCCCAAGAGTAGTCCTTCTTCCTTGAACATCCTTTGCAACAAATCCCGCATAAAATAAGATCTTGTTTGGGTTTCTTGAACGCAAGCTTTGGTAATGCATTGCAATATCAGTTTCAAGGCTGGTATCCAACAATGCAGCCTTGGTAAAATTTGAATCTGTGATAAAGCCTGCATCTCCAGGATCTACATTAACTGTATAAGACCCATTGCATCTTTCTAGTTTTGCTAATGCCTTTCTTTCGTTTTCTGTTAATCCATGATTGCCTTCTTTTTCTTTTAATTTTTTATATGCTTCACCTAGCTTTCTCTCAACTAATGCAGCAAGTATCGGCGTAGATGAGAGCTCTCCTGCTGCCACAAGCGAATCTGATAATTCCTTTAGATCAATCTGCTGACCATCTTGTAATCTTTTAACGCTCTGCCTTGCAAGCTGCTCAAGAGCTGAGAAATTAGAGTCAACTAAACTTCTGCTTAGCCTTAGCTCCTCCAATATATTGTAATGTAGATCTCTAACTACATAAATATTTTTTAATGCTGCATCTAAATCTTCTTTGTTGATAGCAGAAACTGCTGACAACAGCTGGTCAGTCACTTTTGGGCCTTTCTTGCCTGGAGGAGTTCCTAATGCAGATACAATAACTCCAAAGTTATTACCATGTGAATAATGATTTTGAGAATCCATATCAAGATAATCGTCAACAACAAGGTCTGCAGCTCTCGCTATGTTACGCGCATTAGATACTGAGCTTCCGCCGAATTTAAGCAATCTTTCGTTCATTTTCCAATTATTTCCGATGTTTTATTTTTAAATTAGACGACAGATTTTAAGCATTAAGCAGCCATCCTATACTTTTCAAATATATTTTCAGGTGTTGTCGGTAAAGCAATCACATTATTTGCATTATATTTTGATAAATTGCTTGCATTGCTTCGTATTTTATTTGCACTACAACTGCCACAATCACTTCCCTGGTTTCTCTTGTGATCAGCTAATATCTCTAAGCTTCCTAATGTGCTTGGAGTCATCTGATCTTTTAGCTCAGCGATTGCTGTTTCTATAGCAGGCAAACTATTATCTAGATACTGCAATCTGCTGTGCTCAAATGCATCTTTTGCACTTGGATGCCTTGCTTTAACTTCATCAAAAGTCAGATTGGTTCTTGCCCCGTAGGTAAACACATAAGTGTCTTCTCCTTGAGTAATATGCTGATGTCCTATCAACCCAATAACATCCATATCACTTCCTTTTACGCCTAGCTCTTGTTCTAACTCAGAGTAAAAGCTATTATTAAGCACATCATCTGCTCTATCTGCATTCAAATGCCCAGCAGGAACAACAGAAATTAATTTATCCAAAAATATTGAATTTCTTACTCCTAAAACTATCTTTTCATCAGATGTTATTAGAACACNNAAAATATTTATCATTAGCTTCAATTTCTAACGCATCAACATCTTCTATTATACTATCTACATTCAATCTGTCTGCATAGACTAAGACGTTTTCTTCATCCAAAGAGCCTTCACTATCTTCATTTCTACAATCCCCATCACTGCTTTCATTTGATACAATTGTTTCCAAGCCAAAATCATTTGTATCATTACCATCTTGAGTGTTTTCACTACCTTCACAGGTGCTGCATTCACCGCTTGAGTCGCTGGTTGTTTCTGGCATTTTCACGCTACCTTCCGATCATCTAACTTATTTCTTTCTCTCATCTCTAAATAATCTCCTTTGCTCTTATCAAACAAGCCAATACCTCTCTTTTTGTCATATAATTCTAATAAAGCAATTGGCGAACCTCTTTTTCTAAGATGATGACGAACTGGTTCATTAATCCATGCTAAGCCATGGTCATGAAAGAATTGCTAGTGCACCATTTTTATCATCATTTCTAGCTTTATAATTTATAACGTGGTCTCGTATTAGCTGAATTTTTTGTTCTCTTGATGCATTCCTATATCCAGGAATTTTCCATAGCGCATCTTCAATAGCTTCTAGAGCTAATTTTTTTCCATCTTTTCCTTGCCACATACCGTTTTGTGTTATCTCCCATCTGCCTAAGTAAGTGTCTTGAGTTCTGTCAAATAACCCAACCTTTCTCTCTTTGTCATATAATTCTAATAATGCAATTGGCGAATTATTTTTTCTAAGATGAGGAGAACCTGTTATTAATCCTGCTAAGCCATGATCATAAAAGAATTGCTGTGCGCCATTATATGAATCATTATCTTTAGCAGGATGATTTATAACGCTGTTTCTTATTATCTGAATTTTCTGCTCTCTGGATGCATCCTTATAGATGATAGGAGTTTTAGGTGCTTCTGATACAGGAGTTTCAGGTGTTTTTAATACGAGAGGCTCTAACACTATTTCAACCAAATTAGCATTATTTTCTTTGGCTAAATGTGTTCCATGAGGTAATTTAGATCTTTCGCCATCTCTAACTTCACTAAAATAATCATTAAGTGTTGGCCTTTCAATGACTAAGCATTGCTCTCTACCATCTTTACCAATATCACCATTTCTATATGCTTCATTAACAACAGTAAAAAATCTACCAGGAGTTAATCCAAATTCTTGCAAGGTCTCTGCATAGCTATGGCTAAGGCGATAATCTATAACATCTGTCGGATCTATTCTAGTTCTGCGTTTTGTTGTTGTCATTTTTCTGAAAAAAAATTTGTCATATGATTTATTATGCTACCTTCACAGCTGCTGCATTCACTGCTTGAGTCGCTGGTTGATTCTGACATTTTTTAGTTTTAAATTAACTCGCTTCTCTCATCACCGCCTTCCTATTGTCCCTATGGCTCTTTGACTCATACCATTCATTGCCTGGCATCTTCTGCACTCTTGTCATGTTTGAAATATTCTTGTTTGCACTTCTGAAATGTGAAACGCTTGAAGCTTCTCCATTTGCACTTTTATTATCACTCCATCTATATGCTTCTCTTCCTTGCTTATCAGCTGCTTTATTGTAACTATTCCAACCTAACTCTGCAAATGATAATATTTTTTCATTGCCTGCCCTGTCTCCGCCTGCATATGTAAAGTGAGTTGCATCTGCATCCATATATGTCCTGTTAGCTCTAGTNNACTGGAACCTGTGAAGGCATCTTATATCTGCCTAAAGCCCCTTCTCTGCCAACTTTAGTTTCCAACAAAGCTTCATCTGGAATTCCAAATGGCAAAACCATTGGATACAATGGCTGCTTTTTGAAGCTAGCTTCCCTCATGTTGTTTACATCTGACTCTACCAAAATAACTTTTTCTATATACTGCTCTGATCCGAATTTCTGAGCTGCAGCTAAAGCTATCTTGCCACCATCACTATGACCTATTACAGTAACTCTAGCGCTTGTCCTGCCAGCTATCTCCTTGATAAAGTGATACAGTTTTTCACCAACTGAATCAAAGTCTTCATTAAAGTCATGCACGTAAGTTATCACTTGCTTGCCTTGCTGCTGAGCTAATTTCAANNCATGCTCAGTATGCTCATTCATCTTTCTAGCAACCCTGTTGCTCAACACTGTATTTGTACCGTTCTGTGATATCTGTCCAAGCAATTTAGAGTAATTCCTGAACTTCTGAGCCCTTGAAGTAGAGTGCGGCATCTTAGCTAAAGTAGAATTTACCTGTGCCTCTAATTTAGATATCTCATCTAAAGTGTAATCAACATTCTCACCATTTTTTATTTTTGCAACTAATCCAACCATCTTTTCTTCATCTATACCTGTTTCTAATGCAGCTGAATAATCTCTTTCATAGGAAGTTATGCCTGACTTCTTTTCGCATCCGTTATGTCCATGCTCATCGCTACCATGACCTTCTTCATGTCCGCCATGTTCTTCAGAACCACCATCATCATGACTATTTCCATAGCCATCTCCACCATGCTCATAATTGCCATGATCTTCTCCGCCATGACTTTCATGCCCACCTTCAGAGTGTCCACTATCACCACCATGGCCTCCATCGCCTCCACTATCTCCTCCTGAATCTCCACCTTCGCTCATCTTAGAAGCACCTCCTTAGAGGTTTTTACTGCAGTAACTAACTGAGAACTTTCAAATACAGAATTATCAGCTTCTTTGATCACGTCAATAGTTATCTTGACTATGGTTTTTGGCCTTAATTCGCTTTCCAGCATCCTAGGTATGACTATGATGCTCTGGCTGCCATGCTTTGCAATTTTTTTTGTTATGGTGAATTGCTTCATTTTAATAAAATCCCCCTTACCCTAATTCTGTAACTACTCCCTAGTTATACATAATTTATACCTATTAGGAAGAACAGATATATAAAGCTTTGCTTTTTTAACCACTTAGAAGTGAATACAAATAAACCCAAAATCCAATCAAAAATTTTATATATTCAGAAATATTCCATGTAGATATGGTAGTCAAATTCCGATGCTCA
>DUGA01000048.1 GCA_013331615.1 Candidatus Woesearchaeota archaeon
AAAAAACAAAAATTAAGTGCTTGCCGCAGCTGTTGCGCTTGCATCTGCACTTACACCAGCATCTGCAGTTGTTGTTGTGCTAATATCTGTAGTTGTTGAAGCATCTGCAGTTGTCTCACTTCCGGCGCTTGTTTCAGCTACAGGTGTGGTTTCTGTTGCTGTATCTGAACCAGTAGTTGTTGTACTCTCACTAGCTTCTGTTGTAGCAGCTTCTTCTGCCTCTACTTCAGCTGCTTCTTCAGCGACCAATTGCTGCTCTGTTACTTCAACAGTAGCAACATCTCCCATATCTGTGCTTGGGTCTTCTGCATCAACAACAACTTCTACTTCTGCAGCAGATTCTTCTTCAACTTCTCCGCCTGCATCTTTGATTGATTTGACAATCTCTTTCAAGAGTTTGTGTGCTTCCTGCAGTGCATCCTGTGCAAGCTTTACATGCTTTCTAGCTTCCTGCACAGTTGCTTCTCCTGCAACATCATTTGCGCTTGCTTTTGCTTTTGCAAATGTCTCTTCGCCAAGCTTGTAATGGTCTCTTGCATCTTTTACTTTTGCACTGAACTCAGCAATCTTTGCATTCAAGCCATCAACCTTGACGCCTTTTGCTTCTAATGCGGCTAATGCTTTCTGCAATCTTGCTTCCAATTGTGTGCTTCTCTGTATTATCTCTCCTCCTTTAGCATGGACTAATCTTGCTGCATGTAATTTTACCCTGTGTTTGTAAGCTTTCCAGACATCCTGAACTTCTTTAGCAGCTGCCTTTACTTCTTCTTTGGTTGTTGCAGCTTTTGCTTTTTCAGCTGCTGCAGTCAATTTTGCAATGCCTGCATCTAGTTCAGCTAATATTGCATCTGCTTGCTCTTTTGTAAGCTCAGTTGCGCCAGAGACTCTTTCTTTCAATTTTGTAAGCTGCTGTATCCCAACTTCTGCGCTGTGCTGCACAAATGCCTTTGCTGCTTCAAGAGCTTTTGAGTTTGCTTCTTTGCACTCAGTAGTGTCTGGTGTATCTTTGCATGCTTTCAATGTTTCTTTTAGTGCATCAAATTCCTTTTTCTTCTCATCATGCTTTAGTTTTGCGTCCTGGAATTTTTCTTTTGCAGCAGAGAATCTTTCTCTTGCTTTCTCAACATTCTCTTTTGCTAGAACTCTCTTTTTGAATAAATTTTCTACCTTGACTTTCTTGACTTTTATTTTTTCCAATCTTTCATTTAATTTTTCCTTGTCTAAGCCAGCGACTGCGTTTAATTTTGCAACGCCTAATCTTGCAAGCTTTGCTACATTGCTTTGTTTAAGATCTGCGACTTTTTCAAGCGTTTTTCCTTCTAATTTTGCAAGCTTTCTGAAATTTGCAGTTGTTAATTTTTCTAATCTCTCCTTGCTTTCAGTTTTTAATGTTGCGAGCTTTTCCTTGTGAAGTTCCTGTATCTTGTTTACTGCTTCTTTTCTAACTTCTCTTACTTTTTGGATGCCCTCTT
This sequence comes from Candidatus Woesearchaeota archaeon, assembly GCA_013331615.1. GTDB lineage: Archaea > Nanobdellota > Nanobdellia > Woesearchaeales > UBA10200 > UBA10200 > UBA10200 sp10200u. Next base: position 1,473 of record DUGA01000048.1, read on the forward strand.
TAAGAACTTCTTTTCTTGTTTCAAGGCCTTCTTTTCTTATATCCTTTGCAGCAGCTACTCCTTCTTTTCTCAATGCAAGCTTTTCATCTTTAGTCCCTGCATTTTTGGCAGCATCAAAAGCATCTCTTCTAGTATCTTTTGCTGTTGATAATGTCTCTTTCCTGTTTGTTGCAAGGTCCTTTCTTGTATCAACTTTGACTTCTCTTATGTCTTTTCTTGCGTCTTTGACGACTTCTCTAGCTTTTTCTGCAGGCTTTTGTGCAGCAGGTCTATTAGGGCCTTCTTCTGCAATTGCTAGCGGCACTAAGCTAAAAATAAATATTGCCAGAACAAATATGGCTGATAGTTTTCTCATGGTCTCACCTCATTGGGTTATTGTTTGTAGATTATATCTTTAATCTAAATATCTGATAGAATCCAGTTAGAGCAAATTTGTTTATAAATATACTTTTTAGTAAAATTAGAGTTAAGCTTTACCAGGCTGTTTAAAACTTTACGCAGCTTTATTCTGCCTTGTTTTTGAAAAAGAAAAACATTTAAATGAGGTTATGCCAAATAGGATACTAAAATGAGAAAATCAAACTTATTGATATTATTTGGAATTATAATTATTATGTTTTTAGTATCTTCATCTACGGCATCTGCTGCATTGATAGGCGGCAGAGTTTATGATTATTCATTGAATGCAATCTCTAATGTAAATGTTGAGATAAATACTAACCCTAAACAAAGGGATATTGCTGAGCAAAGCGTGTATGCATTTAATGTTCCGAAAGGGAGTTATGTAATTACAGCAAAACAATATGAAGATGGAATCTTAAAGGCAAGCACAACTGAACAGATTACTGTTACAGATGAAGGAGAATATAAGCTTGACCTGATTCTGTTTCCTGATGTTTCTGAAGACCAAAATTTGGGTGATGAAAAGATAGATTTTAATGCACCGTTTGAAGAAGAAGGAATTGATAAGAGGATGATTGTTGTTGCAGTTTTGGCTGTTGTTGCGATTATTGCAGTAATCTACCTATTCTTCTCTAAAAAAAGAAAGATCTTAAAAAAAAATTCTTCTAGGCGTAAAATGAAAAGCACATCAAAAAATATTTTGGGAAAGAATAAGATAACTAAAACTTATGGAGAGGAAGCATCTGAAAAAGTAAGTGAGGAACAAACCATTGCTAAAAAAACTGAATCTTTTTCAACAGAAGACGCAGACTCAAAGATGGTTCTTGATTTTATCAGATCACAAGAAGGCAGAACTACACAAAAAGACATCCGTAAGAATTTCCCCAGTTCTGAAGCAAAGATTAGCTTGATATTGACAGATCTAGAAGCTCAGGGCAAGATAAGGAAGATTAAAAAGGGACGCGGGAATGTGGTTGTGATGAACTGATCGTAAATTAATTATTTTTAAGGATAAGCTTTGATAAATACAGAAATATTTAAATCCTTGTGTGCTCTATTAAAACAAATATAAAATAATACCAAAGAAAGTATAGCAATTAGAAAGTAAAAATGTATAAATTAAAAACTTTAAAAGAAGAAGTATTAAGAGGATTATGGGCCATATTTCCTCCTTAAGAGCCACGTGATCAAGGAGATATTGCGAGAAAAGAGGATGTCAGTTTAGCGCTTAATCTGCTTATCGACGAGATTGATAATGCATTGGGGCATGAACATTCTAATAGTATTTTGGAGGAGATCTTAAAAGCTACGCCTGCTAGAATAAATAGGCATATTCAATTTTGCCAGGAATCACCTAGAGAAAGGCTAAATCCTTCTTCTCCTTATAGATTTATCATGAATTATGACGGGCATTTCCAGTATCTTGAGCTTGAAGGCCCAAAAAGGGACAGCATTATTTATGGGTTTAATCATAGGTATATACACATAAAATGCAAAGACACAGCAAGCGCTCTTGCTGCATATAAGGCTATTGCATCTAAGCTAGTCAGATCATTTTTAGAGTCGCATGAAGAATATAGAGCTGAGATAGAAGCCAGTTTGGAAGGAATACCAACAGAGCATATACTGGTAATGAGCTCAGTATCTAACAATGCAAACGGTGCAAGCAAGCACAGAATAGTCTATGGATTTATAGATGGGGAATATATGTTGCAGTTGTGGGCAGGAAAAGATGAATCACTTAGACCTGTGGTAGAGGAGGGATTTCCACTGGCAAGAATATTAGGGCCAGGAAAAAATCCTGAGGTAGAATGGAACATGATTGGGTGTATCGCATATGGTGAAGCGTGCACAGTTGCAGCAGCAGGTGCAAGCAGCATTAGTGGGGTATTCAGAAAATATAAGGGAGTTCATTTTGGTAGGGAGCATGTTGATCCAAGGCCGAGCAAGTAAATTCTTATTATTGAGTAATTGACCTGTTGAGATTTCTCTATTGTATCTTACCACTACTTTTCTGGAAAAATAGAAAGATTTATATAGTAGTATACTATAGCTAGAGTATATAACCATAGGTGAAAAAATGACAACCACCATACAACTGGAAGAATCAACATTACAGATATTGAAGCATGTCAAGGAAGAATTGCATGCGGATTCATACAATATAGTCATTGCTAAACTGCTTGAAGAAAAATTAGCTACCCCAAAATCAATGTTTGGTAAGTTTAAAAACCTGAAGTTTGCAAGAAATGACAGGCTAAAGTTCCATGGTGAATAAGGAGGCGCTGTCTATATGGAAGTCAAATATATTATAGATACATTTGCGTGGGTAGAATACCTATCAGGCTCCGAGCGCGGAAAAGCTGTTGTAAGTATAATAGAGAATGATTTTCATGGCACCCCTATCTTGGTGCTTGCAGAACTTTCTGATAAATTTGCTAGAGATGGACAGGATTTTTCTGAAATCTTAAAATTTATTAAGGCAAAAAGTGTCATCATTGCAATGTCTCAAGAAGTAGCTATTAATGCAGGAAAATTTAAGAAAAAAATGCGAGAAACACATAAGGATTTTGGTTTAATAGATAGTATAATCTATCTGACTGCAAAAGAACAAAATGCAAGACTTATCAGCGGCGATAATCATTTTAAAGAATTAGATAGCGTAGTTATAATATAAATACATTTATAAACTTTTGATTTATTATTTCTTAGCAAGATGACAAAAGATAACACAAAAGCAGGCAGATCTGAAAATAATGCAGGTCAAAAATCTAATCCTAATCACAAGTCTTCTAAAAAGCACGAAGAGAACATAGGGATTACTGTAAAAAAAGCAGAGGACATCGCAGAATGGTACCAGCAAGTATGTTTGCGAGGAGAGCTTGCTGAATATGCGCCTGTAAAAGGCTGTATGATCATAAAGCCAAATGGATATGCAATCTGGGAAGGGATACAGGACTATTTTAATAAGATTATTAAGCTGCATAAAGTAAAGAATGTTTATTTTCCATTATTTATTCCTGAGAGTTTTTTTAAGAAGGAAGCCCAGCATGCACAGGGATTTTCTCCTGAAGTTGCTTGGATTGCAAACAAGGAAGATGAATATGATAAAGAAAGATTGGCTATCAGGCCAACTTCTGAGACTATCATGTATGACGCATTCTCGCGATGGATAAGGTCATGGAGAGATTTGCCTGTCAAGATCAACCAATGGTGCAATGTAGTAAGATGGGAGACAGAAGCGACTAAATTATTCTTGAGAAGCAGAGAGTTTCTTTGGCAGGAAGGTCATTGTGCATACGAAACAAAAGAAGAAGCTGAAGAAGAGACACTTACTTATTTGCAGGAATATAAGAGAGTGTGTGAAGAATTGCTTGCATTCCCAGTAATTGCCGGCAGAAAGACAGATAAAGAGAAATTCGCAGGCGCAGTTTATACAACTACAGTTGAAGCATTGATGCCGGACGGAAAAGCTTTGCAATGCGGAACATCTCACTTATTATCTCAGGGATTTGCAAAATCATTTGGGATAAGTTTTCTTGGCAGAAATGAGCAGCAGCAGATGCCTTGGCAGATCTCATGGGGCATTTCTACTCGCCTTATTGGTGCGACTGTTCTGATGCATTCAGATGATTCTGGCTTGATATTGCCACCTAGAGTTGCACCTGTTAAAGCAATGATTGTACCAATTATATTTGAAGAGAGCAAAAAAGCAGTTGTTGAAAGATGTTATGATGTTGCTGATGTTTTGAAGAATGTAGGCATTCCTGTTGAAGTAGATGCTCGCGAAGAATACAGCTCTGGCTGGAAATATAATCAGTATGAGATGTTAGGAGTTCCTCTTAGGATTGAGATTGGTCCAAAAGATCTTGAGAAAGACCAGGTTGTGTTGGTCAGAAGAGATACTCGCAAAAAAGACTTTGTAAAAGTCAAAGACTTGCAAGAGAGTGTGGAAAAAACACTTGAGCAGATGCACCATGACTTATTTTCTAAAGCAATAAAGTTTTTGGATGAGAATGTCGTAAAAGTAAATAGTTTTACTGAGCTTATTATAACTATTAAAGACAAAAAATTAGCAAAAGCTTTGTGGTGCGGTGCTACTGAATGTGAGGAGAAGATCAAAGATAAGACTGCAGGAGTTAACGCTAGAGTTCTTCCTTTTGAAGACAATACTTCTAAGCCTCATGGCGAATGCGTTCTTTGCGGCAAGGATGCCATGCATGTTGTGGTGTTCGGAAGGAGCTATTGAATAGTCGCACTGCAATAAAATATCAAGAGATGAATGATTTTATTTCTAGATTCCTCATAAATTTTTTATATTAGTTATCAAGCCTTATTGAGTATGGCAAAAATAATCGGCTTAAAGGGATTAAGGCCTAGAGATAATGACGCAGTAACAAAGCTTACTGTCCCACCCTATGATGTTATTAGGAAAGGAAGCAGATTAGAGGAATTGCTGCAGCAAAGGCAAGATTCTTTATGGCATGTCACGCTTGGAGAGAATCCACGCTCTGCATTAGAAAGATTAGCAAGAGAAGGTATTTTAGTTGAGGACAATGAACCTTGCGCTTATATATATGTGCAGGAATATGTTGACTTGTGGGGAAATACACAACAAAGGATAGGGATTCTCGATTCGCCTGAAGTAACACCTTATGAAGCCGGACAGGTGATAAGGCATGAGCAGACTTTTGATGATAAAGTAAAGGGAAGACTGGAGCTTACTAAGCAGCTAGGCTTGACTCTTGAACCTGTTTTCTTGTTGACAAAAGCAAAAATAACTGATTTATTGAGAGAATATATAGAAGGTAGTGTGCCCTCGTATGAATTTGTTTCTGATTTTCAGGGTGAATCTGAGTTGCATAATATGACAACTAAAGTATATAGAATCCCACATAACTCACCATTTATGGAAGTAGTAAAGCACTTTATTGCAGAACAACCGCTCTACATTGCAGATGGTCATCATCGCTATCATGCTGCATTATTAAATGAGCAGAGAAATTGTCTGGCATATATAGTTGAGGCTGCAGAGATAGAGAGGACAGAAGGAATCCAGGCATATAATCGTGTAATTAATGGTATGGTCCCATTTGCTGATGCATTAGATGCAATTGCTAGAATTCAAGGAATCAGGGTGAAGGAAGCACCTGCGCTGGATGGACCAGTTACTTTGCAAAAAAGAGAATTCTGTGTCTATTCAGGCGGCAAGGTATATATTATAGATACAACAGGCTTACCAGCAACTGATGATGTTGTAGAGAGACTGGACTGCAAAACGCTTGAAAGAGTAATTTATCCAGTATTAGGACTTGATGATTCAATGCTCGCAGATCCCAGGCATTTTGATTATTATCCTCAACAAGATAACCAAAGGATGAAGGAATTAGTGGATTCTGATAGATATAACTTGGCAGTTGCATTACACCAAGTGTCAGTAGATGAAGTGATAGCTGTAGCAGATGCAGGCTTGGCAGACTTAAGGTGTCGCGGCCAAGAAGCATTAACTGTTCCTAGATTTATAATGCCAAGAAAATCAACATTCTTTGCACCAAAGATATTATCTGGATTATTTGTGTTAAGGCATGAAATGAGATATGCTGCGTAAATTTTTTTAAAATTATTTTTAAAGAGCCGTTAATCAATCTTTATCTTAATCAAATGTGTCTTAACATTTATAAACTGCTGCAAATCTTTTCTTAGATCATGGTAATAGCATTAACGCAGGCAAAGCCTGAAAAGAAATCTGCATACCAGTCAGGGCATGATGGTGATGAGCCGATTCTTGATTTGAATAATATCTATGTTTATAGACCTGAATCTCCTTCAGGCGGTAGGCTGCATGGCATCGATGCAAAGATACAATATATTATGGATACATATGGAGAAAATGCAAAATTTATAATCAGAAAGATAATTAGGATAGGCATCAGGGCAGAAGTTATCCCGGAAAAAGCTATGCTAAGGGAAGATTATATTGAAGGGCTTCAGGAGTTTGTTGACAGTGAATGCGGAAATATTGCAGAAGATTTTGATTCAAATCTTGGAAAATTTCTTGAGGGAGAAGGGCAGCTGGCTTTCATACTAGGATATAGGATGCTGCCATTGGAAATCAGGAAACAGAACTTGCCGGATAATAGATTTAGTGAGTCTAAATATGACAGTAGTCAAACAGGATATGATAGTGCAGGGTTAGGAGAGGAAGATGAATCATTAGATGACCGCCTGGATGAGCAGCATCATGGCAAATTAGATAAAAAGCCAGATGTGCAGCAAGTGCTTGCAGACCTTCATACCAAGCCTAAGACTCCTGCAGACCTGATAGACAGCTATGTACTTGGGTTTGCTGTAGGAATTGCAAAGGATTTTGGCATATCTCTGAAGATGACTGAATTACCCATAGACCTTGAGACATACAATGATTTTATGACAGGGTATAATGCGATCCCTGTTAATCTTCAAAATGATTCAAGCAGTGGTCAGACACGGGTTAATGAAACGATCTATTTAGCAGGATTAAAAGTTTGGTTAAATGAGCAGGGATTAGGAGCTATAGAGTCACGTTATCTGCGAAATCCAAATGCGCTAGCAGGATTTATAGCTGCATTGGAAGGCGTAGAAGTTGAAGAATTTGAGAAGCATTTGACAGAAACAATGTTCAATTCAAGAGTAAGGATGGCATCAAGGCAATCATTGGCAGAATGTGATATCTTTCTTGATAACGAATCTTATAAAGCTTGGCCATCTTCTGAGACTGAAAGAGATGCTGCTTTGCGTGGTTATAAGTTAGGGAAGATCGCTAAAGTGAGAATGGCTAAAGCAAATGAAGCAGTAAGTAATATGAGCAGAGACAGATCTGTAATCATAATGTAATTTTCACCCTAACTAGATCATGAATTCACTATTCTAAAATAGCAAAAAGGCGAAACATTTATATATAGGTGTTCGTTTTTACCCATTAACAAGTTATAATTATAGCTATTGAAGAGTGGCTATTAATATAACAGCAGACGAAAGCCAGCAAATTGCGGTAATCAACTGCAAATATTAAAGCATTATAATAACCTATAAACAGTAGGGGGGATTTAAATGAGAAAACTAACAATATTGGGCGTTTTAGCGATGGTATTAGTTCTATTGGTCTCTGCAAGCGTACATGCAGGAGAGCTAAAATTTAAGGAAGTTAAAGCATATGTTGACGGTAAGAAAGACTCTGGCGTCAGCGAAACAGGCGGTATTGCAGATAATATTGCACCTGAATCAAAGCTTAAGTTCCAGGTAACGGTTGAGAATACATTTACCGAAGCAGAGAAGATTGAGATTCAAGGCGTAAGCGTTGAAGTCACAATCGATGGCATCGATGATGATGATGACCTAGATGATGAAAGCGATGATTTTGACCTAGATGCTCTAGATGATAAGAAAGTAACATTCAGTTTTGATGTGCCTTTAGAAGTTGACACAGGCTCATACAATGTAAAATTGACAGCAAAGGGAAGAGCAGTAAACACTACATCAGGCTCAAGCACATTTGATGTCTCAGCAAACACCTCATTCAAGGTTGAAGTTGAAAAGGACAAACATGATATCTGGGTTTACAGAAAAGTGCTGACACCTTCAAGCGTAAGCTGTGGAAGAGCTGCTGAATTAGATGTTGGCTTGATCAACCAGGGAGAGGAAGATGAAGACGATGTTTACCTAGAAGTTTCAAACGAAGCTCTTGGATTAAAGCAGAAGGTTGGCCCATTTGAATTAACTGAAGGCGCTAATGATGATGATGTTAAGATGTCAAAGAAATTCAAAGTAACAACTGTTAAAGAGCTAGCTCCAGGCGTTTATCCTTTAACTATGCATGTAACATATGACAAAGATTCAAAGTCAAAGACAGAAGCTGTTGACTTAACAGTGACTGCATGCGAAGAGAAAAAGGAAGAGCCTAAAGCTGAAGCTAAGAAAGAAGAGCCTAAGAAGGAAGTTATTGAAGTGAAGACAGATGCTCAGGCAACTGCAGCAGCAGCAACACAGGTTGTTCAACAGCCAACTGCTCCAGCACTTACAAGCGCAGCTTCAGTCAAGACAGCTCCTCCAGTAACTTTGAGCTCAAGCGCAAAGAAAGCACCAGGCTTCCTAGAAAGCTATGGAACAGGCCTTGTAGTATTGCTATACGTAGTAGTTGTAGTAGTAGCAATCGCATTGTTTGGTATGCTGTTCAGAAGAAGGGATTAAGCAATAAGATTGCTTGATTTTTTTATTTTTATTTTCTTTATTATATTTCTTTATTTTTCGGATTCTTTATTATGTTTCTTTGGGGTTTAATGTTGATTTCTTTGGTTTTTGTTTGTTTGATTTTGATTCTTGCTTTCTTTATCATAAATTAAACATTATTATCTGATTTATTTTTTTTTCTACTGAATGCTGACGATTATCTGTTCGAATCTAGAACCTAAAATACACAAATTAGTCGAATATTTTATAAATAACTTATATTTCTTTTCTTGATATATTTGTTTTTCATATAACACATACTTACTAATAAATTTTGTAGCTAAATGAGGGTAATTGAATTTAGGAAAGGGGTTTTTAGATGGCAGGAGAATCTGGTACTACTAAAGTTCTAACTGGAAAAGGTGAAAGGCCGCAGTTTATATATGGGATAGGGGAAGAATATGAGGGGTTTCAAGAAACCACCGAAGAAAGAGAATTTGTATGGGGATTAGCTGATTCTTTTGCAAAATCTGGTGCACTGCAGTTAGGAAGTGGCAATAACCAGTATAGTAAACTGGAACAAACATTATTTCCTACATGGAGAGAAGCTAATTTTGTCGGCGGCGGATTGATTTATCTTCCAGGAAATCCTAATCTAGATGTTGATATAAGTGTAACACTTGGTGGGCCTTTAGTAGAAGAGCCAGTTGTTCTTAATAGACCTATTTGGAGAGGAGGCATTAGCTATGGCTCAACTTCAGACCCATTCCATATAGTACAAGCAACAGCAGAGAACAGGCTAGGCATGCCTTACAATGGCGGAGAAGGAGGATTAGTAAAACGAATTGAAGAAATAACTGAAAAGATTATTGTTCAATATGCAAGCGGCAGAGCAGGAGTTTCTGCAGGATATTTAACCACCGATGGGAAAAGGACAAAGATAATTGAAATCAAGATGGGTCAGGGTGCTAAACCAAGCAAAGGTGGACAGCTAACTGGACAAAAAGTATTTCCATTTATTGCAGATCTGCGTTTTGTAAAACCTTGGCAGGATTTTTATTCTCCTGCGCATCCTATAGATGTTTCAAGTGTTGAAGATCTAAAAGCGATGATTTTAAAATTAAGAGAAGCAACCAGATATCAATCAGTTATAGGTGTTAAGATAGGACCAAATGATATTATGGCAGATGTGATAACTGCTGCAGTTGCTTTAGATGGAGATGGATATATAGAAGTTGCAGGCGCAGGCGGCGGTACAGCTGCTGCAACTAAGAATTCTATGCAAAACTTTGGTGTACCAACTATATATGCGGTTGCTGAAGCTAGATGGGCTTTAGACCAGCTAATATCATTAGATACTAAATATAAGAATATAAAATTAGGAGTAAGTGGCGGCTTAGGATTCGAACTAGGAGATGTTCAGAAAGCAATATTTGCAGGAGCCGACTTTGTAACATTAGGCAAAGCATTTATGATTGCTGCAGGTTGCATTGACTGCAATGAACCATGTTATACAGGCGAATGCCCGACAGGCACAACATCACATGAACAGTCAAAGCATGAGAGAAATTATACACCGCCTCAATTAGAGATGCATATTGCAAGAGTGATGAATTATTCTAACGCTCAGGCAGCAATATTAAGAGACATATTGAGATCATATAATAGGCCATCATTATTCACCAGAACTGGAGAAAGAAATATAGGTCCACAAGATTTAATCGCACTAACAGAAAGAGCAAGTTTGGCATTAGGGATTCCTTATGGCACACCTAATGGTCCTAATTTTAGAAATATAGCTTTACAAGAGATGAAAGGCCAGAGAGAGTTTCCATCTTCATTTAGAAAGAGTATAGCAGATTTGTTATACCAGATTAAGGGGAATTAATTAAAATGGAAATGAGACTTTAAGTAAGATAATAAATATTAATTATAGAGGAGACTAATTATGTGCAGAATGTTTGCATTGATGAGAGGAGAAAACTTGGATGGCTCATTAGGTGTAAGGTTAGCGTTAGCGTTTCCTCCTCAACAGACTTTTGGCCCGCATGCCGTTGCATTAGGCATATATGGTCATCAAAGAAAAAATAGCAGAACTGAATTTAATCCAGATGATTGGTATACATTTAACGTATTGTTTCCTGAGGATCTTGAAAAAAGAGTAATAGGGGTGTTTGCAGATAATAATGTTAAACTTGACTCTTCTAATGGTCAGGTCAGAATAAAATCTTTGAATTCAGATTTTGTAAATAGGGCATTTAGGTTAACACAACCATTGGATGCAGAAACATTAGATGAGGTAGTAGCTCAAATAAATAGTCTGGAAAATGGGCAGGGTCAACGAGCTTTTTCGCAGGCATATGGTCCAGATGTTATTGTAGTTAAAGATACTGTTTCTGCGCAAAAATTTTTTGCTGCGCATAAAGGCGAGCATTGGGAAGGAGATATGGGTGGGTATCATTTAAGATATGCTACTAAGGAAGCGCTTGATGATCCTCAGAACGCACACTGGTTTCCTGTTGCCTGGATGGACAAAGAGGGGAATTATAACCATATGATTGTCATGGCTAATGGTCAGCTTACAAATGATAGGGCGTTAAGGCAATTTGTTGATAAATACAGAGCAACATATTTAAAAGGAAGAGAACATTTATTTTTACAGCGAGTCACAAATGTTGATACAAACTTACAGGGCCTTGTATTAGGAATTTATCTTAGAGAGCAAATTTCAAAATATGGTTATGATGTAGGTATAGATCGAGCAATGTCAATAGCAGCTTCTTTATTTGATGGTCCTTATACACTTGTTGCTATGGGTAGAGTAAATAATGAAAGAGTTCTAGCTGCAATCACTAGCAAGAAGAATAACAGGCCGTTATATATTGGACTTCCACCTGGTTCAGATTCAGTTGCAATATCCTCAAGTGAAGATGCATTGATTAGGGCATTTCCTGAGGGAGTTAACGTAGAATATCTTCCAGATAATTCGTTTGAAGTTTGGAGCAAGCCTGATATTCGTGTATTTGAGCCAAACTATGGCAAATGGGTAATGCAAAACGGAATATCTTTGCCAGAGAGATTTGTAATAAAAGAAAATTCTAAGGACAAGAGATATACTAGATGGACACAAGACGGTGATACTTTAAGAGTCGGGATGGGCTTATTAAGAATAATTGGTATTGCAAATGAGGCTATTACATCAGAGCAATTAAGAGATTATGAAACAGAAAGAGGCTTTACTAAAGCACGAAAAGAAGAATTTATCCCTATACCTGAGATAGAAGCATATTATGATGACATAAGTGATAGGGTACAGGAGTTATTTGGGGTAAGACCATTAAGAAAACAAATAATGCTGGCAAAGGAATATGGTGCATCTGCAGATATTGCACCATTAGGCTGCGGAATAGTTAATCATTTAATAGATAAGCTAGGGAGAGACCAAGCACTAAAAACCCTTGAGCTGCACGGTGTTGAAGCTTCATGGAATATTGGGGCAGGAAGAGCTAGTGGCGAATATTATGGGGAACACTTTGATTTTGCAGGAAAGAGTGTAGTAGTTTATGGAAGCGGAGGAACTTATTTTGCAAATGAGACTGACGATATCAGATATATAGTAAGGCAATTTATGACAGAAGATGGCAGAAAAGTTGAAGGTAATGTAGGAGAGCATGCAGGCTTAAGCATGGGTCCAAATGCAGCATTAATTGTTGAAGGTGATGCTGCCCAGAATGCATTTGCTAATTCTAGGGGGTTAGGTTATATAATGGGAAAAGCAGGCCCTAGATTTGGAAAAGCATTAAAAAAAAGCGGAGTAGCTGTTGTAGGTGAAACTTGCGGTATAGATAGTTTTGAATGGATGAATGCAGGCATAGGTATAGTAGGATGGCAGGTTAATCAACAAGACCCATATAGGTTTAAGGCAGAAGGTTTAGCAACAGGAAATGTTGGCGGCATAGTGTACTTTGGCGGCGGCTTAGAAGAGCTAGGTGATATGGGAGATAAGGTTAGCATATTTAGATTGAATAATGATGATCGCACACTTATAGGACGAGTGATGCAAAAACTAGAGATAGATGAAGGAGAGTTAGGCAAGCTAGATAATTATGTTAAACTATTGCCAAGATATATTAATCTACAAAACCCTGTCAGAGTTGCAGAAGAAAAGAATAAAGCAATTCCAAGAATAATCACTATTAAATTATATGGTGATGAATTGTTTGAAGAATATGGCAAATTTGATCCAGATAGGCAAGCATTATCCCCAGAAAGAATATTTTACGATGAAGAAAGAGTTGTTGAGAGACATCTAAAGTTCACTGAGCTGGAGAAAGCTTTGCTTGACGGAAAAACAAACCCAGGAGAAGAGATACTTAACCCGCAGGAAAAAGATTTGTTTAGAAGAAGATATGTTAAGAACTATAGCATAGGAGAACTTGCAACACACTTTAAAGCTTCTAGAGATATAGTATGTGCAAAACTTGATGAATTAACATTAAGAATCAACAATGCGATTCGTGGTGCACATGGATTAACAGAGAAATTTGGAATAAATGATACCATGACCTTATTTGATAATTACAGAATGATGAATGAGGGAATAATTTTATCGAGAGATAAGAATGATAAGCCTAAAGTGGTGTATAAGTTAGCTGTAGAAACAACTACAGTTGCAGCATAAATAGTTGAGAATTAAATGCTTCCTCACGCAAAACTTTTTAAATAAAGCCCAATTCTAGCATTATAAGCTGAGTATACCATAGAGATTACTGAGATAGAGATGATAGGTGAGAGACAGCTATAACTTAAATAAATAAAAACAAAGCACGGAGGCTATACTATGGCACAATATAAACTATGTATTTCAGACCCTAAGACAGGGAGAACAAAGCAGTTAGAAGTCAAAGACAATGACGCAAAGCAATTTGCTGGCATGAAATTAAAACAGCCAATAAAAGGCGAAGCTTGTGGTTTGCCTGGATATGAATTCTTGATAACAGGCGGAAGCGACAAAGCAGGATTTCCGATGCGTTCTGGTATAATGGGGAAAAGAAAAGTTATTCTTGCATATGGTGGAACTGGCATAAGAACAAAAGAATTTGGGATAAAGCAAAGAAAGACTGTGTGCGGTTCTACAATTAATGCTGATATTGTGCAGATTAATTTGAAGATCCTGAAAGAAGGCACACAGAAACTCTTTGAAGATAAGAAGGAAGAAGTAAAAGCAGATGCTGTTGCACCTGCAAAGGCTGCATAATTAGGACTAAGTATTAGGCTAAAATAATAATATACCTAAATATAAATAAAAACACACACAATAAACATGGATACAACAGACTTAAGCGCAAAGTTAAACGAGAAACTTAATGAGTTTCAAACATACCTAGCGCAGATGCCTAAGGATGATATGTTTTCTTTTCTTGGAATTTTTGTCGGAATTGTATTGATAGTTTTCGCAGTAATCACATGGCCATAAGGTGAAACTATAGCAAAGAAAAAAACACAATCAGAGGAAACTGTAGCAGTTGAAAAGGCTGAGCTTAATGGTAGTGAGAATAGCCAAGATAACAATGCTAATAAAGTTAATAACATAGCTGATCAAAAAAATAAACAAGAAAATAAAAATAATGCTGCTTCTGAGGTAAGCAGTTCTGGTATTGACGTTGAAAATTCTCAGCCAGAAGTCAATATAGGCATGGTTGGGCATGTTGACCATGGAAAAACTACATTGACAGAAAAGCTTTCTGGCAAATGGACAGATACGCATAGTGAAGAGATTAAGAGGGGAATCACAATCAGATTAGGGTATGCAGATACTGTAATCTATATATGCAAAAATTGTGCTTCTGCAGCTAATGATAATGAAGGTAGTGTTCAAACTGAATTCTACGGTGTCAAAAAGACTTGCGCAAAATGCAACTCACCTGCAACACCATTGAGAAAAATAAGCATAGTAGATGCCCCTGGGCATGAAAGTTTGATGGCAACCATGCTGTCTGGCAGCACTATAATGGATGGTGCATTATTGCTTGTTGCAGTAAACGAAGAATGCCCGCAGCCACAGACAAGAGAGCATATAATGGCATTGCAGATTGCAGGCATAAAAAATATTGTCATAGTGCAGAATAAGATCGATCTTGTGAGCGATGAAGATGCACTTGCAAATTATAATGCTATCAGAGAGTTCTTAAAAGATACGCAGTATGCAAATGCTCCTATCATACCTTTATCTGCTGCGCATAATGTGAATGTAGATGCATTGGCAGAAGCTATCCAGACATTTATCCCAACGCCAAAAAGAAACCAAGACTTAGATCCTATCATGTTTATTGCAAGAAGCTTTGATATCAATAAGCCAGGAATTTTGCCAGAAAATATGCTGGGCGGAGTTTTAGGCGGTTCTGTCAAGCAGGGGACTTTCAAAGTTGGTGATAAGATAGAGATTGCTCCAGGTAGGATGTTTGAAGAAAAGAACCAGAAGATCTGGAGACCTTTAAAAACAACAATCACTGCATTAAAGACAGGCGGCCAAGATGTGCAGGAAATTTATCCTGGCGGCTCAATCGCAATTATGACAGGATTAGATCCTGCAATTGTAAAATCTGACAGCTTATCTGGAAATGTTGTAAGTTTGCCTGGCAAGCTTCCTCCTATCTGGACAGAGTTTAATCTGGAAGTCCATCTGCTTGAAAGAGTAGTAGGCGCAAAAGAAGATCTTGTTGTTGAGCCAGTAAAGATGCTAGAACCGTTAATGTTGAATGTAAATACTGCTGCTACAGTTGGTGTTGTGTCTGAGCTTCGCAAAAAATTAGTTAAATGCAAACTAAAGCTAGCTGTCTGCGCAAATTTGGGAGAGAGAGTCACTATTTCCAGAAGGATAGATAACAGGTTTAGACTGATAGGCTATGGATTGATAGTGAAGTGAGATAGGATAGAGTGTAGTTTACTATTACTTTAGAATTCTCGAGTTGCCTTAATCAATTAAAAGTGACGGCAGCTTGCGAGCACTTGCCTAGAACATCGAAGAGTTACTCCTCCTCTAAGTTTAGTTGCTAAAGGTGGTACTAGAAGAGTATTGCGTGTTGTGATAGTTGAGGTGTAATTAGTTTGCATTGCCCGTCGTAACTTGACATGGATAAATAGATTTGTGCTTGCAAAAAATTAGCTGCCGTCACTTTTTATGTGACTTAGGTGTTTAGAATTATCTTTCTTTATTAGGTCAAGATTATAGTGGCTGATTCTATCGTTCCGTAGTCTTTGTTGTCATAAGGTATAATACTGCATGAGAGATTAGCTCCAATTGGAGGATTGTTTCCAGTGTTATCTTTATTTAGGTAAAGTGATTTATTGATTACATTATTTTTAGTATGCCAGGTTATGGCTTCTTCATAGACGTTTGCTGCACAGTCTTTCTTAATATCCCTTCTCTGCCATCTGCCATAATCATTTGTCTGATAGGTGTCCCAGTTACCGTCATATGCCTTATCCTCCTGTTGTATATAGTATCCTGGGCAGAAATAAAATCTGCCTGAGTTAGCGTTTCTCTGTCCTATGTCCTGCCATTCACCATCATAACATTGAGGATAGGAGAGAGAGATGCTCTGCCTGTCAACTCTCTTTGATTCTGCATAAATCCTGAGCTTTAACTTATCTGTATTATAATTATCTGCATTATCGATAGTATCATTATAATCAAAGCATGATTGAGGTATCCTAATCTCATATGCTTCTAAGCCACCATGCTTGACTTTCCAGACAGCAGAATCTGCTTCACTTGGCTTGATATAATCCATGTAAAAATAATTGCCTTCGATCAGATAGGTGTCTGCAGATTCCTGATAGATATTATAGCCGACTGGAACTTCAACATTATCAACATACCATTTTAGTGTAGAGCGGTCAGCATCACGGTCTGCATCATGATAATCATAGGTGCATGATATAAGGTCAGTGTAACGAGAGCTTGCAGTCAATTCAACATCTGTAACACTAGGAAGCCTGTTCTTGTCTTGCACATTTATTGCCCAGGAGATGGTTGAGGAAAATTCACCATCACTTACAACTGAAGTTATCTGATGCTGGCCTGCACTTTCATACCCATAATATTTAGTGAGAGCAGCAGGGTTAGTTGCAGAGTTAGCATCAGAGTTTATGCCTTCAGAGCTTTCATCAATTAATATATTGTCTGAATACCAGGAATATGTCAGGTTATCTCCGTCAGTATCAGAGTATTCTATGTTGAATGCGACAAAGGAATCTTCATCGACATTTATGTCTATAGATGAAGGCATCCGTGTTTGGAGTATAGGTGGGTGGTTTATTCTTGCAGGAGGTTCTGGCATAGGAGGATTCTCTATCGGTGGATTATCTGCTGGCGGAGCTGGTGGTGTTTCTGGCAGCAAGTCATCTGTCTCATTCATTGGGTCGGTACTATTGTCAGGATTCGCTGTTATATTACCAGGATTATCTGCAGGAGGTTCTGGCAGTAAAGGTGGTTCAGGTGGTGCAGGAGGCTGTGGTGATGCATTAACAGTGACTTTAAATGTTGTACTATCTTCAAATTCACCATCACTTACTGTTATCTTAAAGTTATAGCTTCCAACATCATTGATCTGCGGTGTCCATGCAAAGAGAGCATAATTTTGTGTAAGAGAATTCTGAGTGAATCTTGAATCATTGATTGTATATATCAACCTATCATCATCAGGATCTGAGGCAGATGCATTTATGATGATCTCTGTATTCACTTCAGCTGATAGGTCATTAATTATGCTGAGTGTTGGAGGTGAATTAGGGTTTGGTGTCAAGATTACATTAAATGGCATCGTGGAAAATACATTGCCGTCACTTACAGTAACTAAGAAATTGTATGTTCCTTGATCACTTTTGCTTGTGTACCATGAAAATTGGTTATCAGTTTTGCTGAATCTTGAATCATTGATCGCATAGCTTAATAAATCATTATCTAGATCTGTTGCATTGATGGTTACAAATATCGAATCTCCTGGAATGCGGTTGATAGGAGAAATAATCTCAATTATGGGCGCTCTATTTGTATTTTCAATAGTTACCTTAATATTTTGGTAAACTTCTAAAGCACCATCGGTTGCAATAATCTTTAAGTTATAAATTCCTGCATCATCGTAAGAAGTTTGCCATGTGAAAATATTGTTTGATGAACTGTTCTTTACAAATCTGGTGTTGTTAATTGTATAGGTAATTGCATCATTATCAGGATCTGTTGCAGATGCAGTTATTGTGGCTAAGGAATTCTCGCTGAGAGTTAGGTCATTGATGGTTGCTAACATAGGAGCCCTGTTCACATTATTGACTGTAACCTTAAATGCCTTTGAATCACTCAAATGACCGTCACTTACTGTTATTTGGAGGTTATATGTTCCAGCATCTGTGTAAGTTGTCTGCCAAGTAAAAACATTTTTGATCATACTGTCCTGGACAAATCTTGTATCATTGATAGAATATTGCAATGCTTCTCCCTCACTATCATCAGCATTTACAGTTATCACTATCCTTTCATTTTCGTTTATAATCCTATCAGCAATAGGTTCTAAGACTGGCTGAGTATTAGGCAAGGTCAAGTTAGGTGCAGCTGTTTCATTGCCTGGTGCATTACCGGAATTATTTCTTATCGGCTCAGAAGGAACCGGAGAATCACCTATCACACTTGAATTATCATATCCGTCAGATACAAGTATAACACATGAAACATTTTGCTGAGTGTACATGCTCATATTAATCACATTATTTGTTGTATGCCATGTTATGGATTCTTCATAGATATTTGCTGCGCAAGCTGTTCTTGTATTACTTCTCTGCCAGCTTCCGAAATCATTTGTTATGTAAGTATCCCAATTGCCATCACTTGCCTTATCTGTGTTCTGCGAAATAAATCCTGCGCAGGTGTATGATTTTCCTGATACTGTGTTTAGCTCTCCAATGTTTTTCCATCCTCCATCAAAACACTGAGGATAAGATAAAGCTATTCTTTGCCTGTTGATAAATGCTGACTGTGAAAATATCCTTAGCTGAAGATTTTTGCTATTATTAAAGCATGATGCAGGAACCTCTATCTCGTAAGGGTTTAAGCCGCCATGCCTGACTTTCCAGACTGCAGCTGATGCTTCAGCAGGCTTGCCATATGTTGCATAAAAGAAATTATCTGCAAATGAATAAGCATCTGCATCTTCTTGATAGACATCATAACCAACTTCAACCTCTGCATCATTAACCTGCCATTTAACTTGTGAATAGTCTTTATCACCGTCTGCATCATAGTAATCATAGCTGCAAGATTGCAAGCCAGGAGAGAGAGTTATTGGCTGTGTTGCTATGTTAGAGATTACAGGCAACCTGTTTTTGTTGGTTATTGCAAGCGACCAATCATTTGTAGCAGCCAAGCTTCCATCTGTTGCAGTTACTCTTATTGAATATCTTCCTGTGCTATCATAATCATAATATTGCGTAAGTTTTGATGATGTTTCATCGATCAATATGTTGTTGATATGCCAGGAATAAGTTAGAGTGTCGCCATCTGGGTCAGTAAACTGAGGTGTAAATTCTATCATATTATCTTCAGATTCTTGATAGTCTGATTGAGGCGCTGCAGATACAAGCACAGGAGCCCTGTTGATGTTATTTATCGTGAGGGTAGCAGTTTTGCTGACAGATTCTATACCATCTGTTACACTGAATTTAACATTATATTGCCCAGAATCTGAGTAAGTTGTCTGCCAAGTGAAGAAGTTCCTGTTTTGGATAAATCTGGAATCATTTGCTGAATAGATAAGCGCATCATTGTCTGGATCAGTTGCTGCTAATACAATAACTATTTCATCTGCTTCATTTTTCACTATATTGGTGATAGGCTCCAAAGATGGTGCTCTGTTTATGTTGTTGACGGTAATCTTCAATATTTTTGAATCAGATAAAGTGCCATCAGTTGCAGTTATCTTTATGTTGTAAACTCCTGCATTATCATAGGAAGTTTGCCAAGTGAATAGGTTATTAGAGTTATCATCTTGTATAAATCTGCTATCATTGATCGAAAAGGTTAAGGTATTGTTGTCAGGATCAGTTGCTAAAGCAATTATTGTGGCTAATTGGTTCTCACTAACAGTTAAATCACTGATTTGGTTTAAGACTGGTGCCCTGTTAAAGTTATTGACGCTAACTTTCAATGTCTTTGAATCTGATAAAGTGCCATCTGTTGCAAAGATTTTTATGTTGTATGTGCCTGCATCATCATAAGAAGTTTGCCATGTGTATCTGTTTTTATTGATGCTGTCTTGGGTAAATCTTGAGTCATTGATTGAATAAGTTATTGCGTCATTGTCTGGATCAGTTGCACTAGCCGTTATAGTTACCAGTTGATTTTCACTTACTGACAAATCACTTATTGCGTTTAGTACTGGGGCTCTATTAACATTATTGACTGTGACTTTGAGTGTTTTTGTGTCGCTCAAACTACTGTCGCTTGCAGTGATTTTTAAGTTATATTCTCCTGCATCTTCATAAGTAAGCTGTCTGGTAAATCTGTTGCTTGAATAAATAAATCTGGAATCATTGATTGTGTAAATGATTGCCTGACCATCTGGATCAGTTGCGCTCAAGAAAATCTCTGCAAGGTTGCCTTCATCTAAAGTCATGTCTGTGATAGATTGAAGAACTGGTGCCCTGTTTACATTGTTAACAGTGACTTTCAATGTTTGTGAATCAGATAAAGTGCCGTCTGTTGCAAAGATTTTTATGTTGTAAGTTCCTGCATCATCATATGTTGTCTGCCAGGTGAAGACATTATTTGCTGAACTGCTCTTTACAAATCTTGTGTCGTTGATTGCATAAGTTATTGCATCATTGTCTGGATCAGTTGCAGCAGCAGTTATTGTAACTAATTGGCTTTCATCTACTGCAATATCACTTAATGCAGCTAATGTTGGCTTTCTATTCACGTTGCTAACATTGAGCCTGAATACTTTTGAGTCAGAATCTGTTAAGTCTGTTGCTGTCAGCTTTAAGTTATAAATTCCTGCATCATTGTAAGAAGTTTGCCATGTGAAAATATTGTTTGCAGAACTACTCTTTACAAATCTGGTATCGTTGATCGAATAAGTTAGTTCATCATTGTCTTGGTCAGTTGCAGCAGCAGTTATTGTAACTAATTGGCTTTCATCTACTGCAATATCACTTAACGGAGCTAATACTGGATTTCTATTGACGTTTTTAACTGTTAGCATGAATGCCTTTGTATCTGTAGCTGTGCCATCTGTTGCGGTAATTTTTAGGTTGTAAGTTCCTGCATCAGTGTAAGAAGTTTGCCATCCAAACAGATTATCCTGCTGCGTGAATCTGGAATCATTGATCGAATAAGAGATGCTATCTCCATCCAAATCTGTTGCATGTGCTGTTATTAGAGCAATTTCAGTCTCGTTTATATTAATGTCAGGAATATTGTCTAGGACTATGGCTCTATTGGCATTATTGATGGTAACTTTGAATGTCTTTGTGTCAGATAAAGTACCATCTGTTGCTGTTATTTTTATGTTGTAAGTTCCTGCATCATTGTATGTTGTCTGCCAGGTGAAGATATTTTTATTGATGCTGTCTTGAATAAATCTTGTGTCATTGATTGCATAAGTTATTGCATCATTGTCAGAATCTGCCCTGGTTAAGGTTATTATAACTAAGGAATTCTCGTCTAGAGCCATGTCATCTATCTCAGTCAGAACTGGCGCCCTGTTAAGGATATTGATTGAATCTTCAACAGGTATGCCCTCAGCTTTGCCATCATTAGGCACTACTTTACATGATACATTTGAGTTTGGTGAGAGAAGATCCGGGGTTAGCAAGATACTGCCTTTCTTCCATGTTATGGCTTCTTCATATATATTTGCTGCACAGCTAGCTTTAGGGTTTCGCCTCTCCCAAATACCTAAGACATTCGTGATATAAGTGGTCCAACTTCCATCATATGCCTTATTTGAATCTAGAGTAAAGTAACTTGAAGTGCAGTTAGAATAACCGTCATCAGCCGAACTCCTCTTCCCTATAGTAATCCAATCTCTGCCAGTATAACATTCAGGATACGAGCTAGCTATTTTTGATACTGTAAAGTTTGAATAGATCCTTAATTGCAATGTATCACTGGAATCAAAACATGCTTGAGGCAGTTGTATATCATATGTTGCCAATCCGCCATGTTTTACCTTCCATGAAGCAGAATCTGCCTCTGGATGCTTTGCATAATTGACATACATATAATTTCCTTCGAAAGAATATTCTTCTGCAGCTTCCTGATAAATCTCCTTGCCAGATTGGACATGATTCTCATTTACATACCAGTTGACTGTTGATAAATCAATGTCGCCATCAGCATCGGTAAACTGATATAGGCATGTTAAGGTATCATTGCTGTATACTATTTCTGGAGAAATGCTGACAGAATTTACGCTAGGAAGCCTGTTTGTATCGGAAACATAAACAGTAAATGTTTTTGTATCTGATAATGATCCGTCATTTACAGTAACTGCTAGATTATACGTGCCTTTACTGTTATAATCAGTCTGCCATGTGAATATATTAGTTGTGCCAACATTTTTTGTAAATCTGCCATCGTTGATAGAGTAGGTTAAGAAATCTCCGTCTGGATCAGCTGCAGATGCTGTTATAGTCACTAATTCAGCCTCATTGACAGAAATGTCACTGATTGCTGCTAAAACAGGAGCTCTGTTGAGATTATTAACAGTGACTTTGAATGTCTTTGTGTCAGATAAAGTACCGTCTGTCGCTGTTATTTTTACAGTATATGTTCCAGAGTCTGTGTAAGTGGTCTGCCAAGTGAAGATGTTTTTGTTAAGGATATCTTGGACAAATCTACTATCGTTGATCGAATAAGTTAGTTCATCATTGTCTGGGTCAGTTGCACTAGCTGTTATACTTACTAATTCATTCTCATTGACATAACTATCGCTGATTGCTGCTAACACAGGAGCTCTGTTGAGATTATTAACAGTGACTTTGAATGTCTTTGAGTCAGATGATGTGCCATCTGTTGCAGTTATCTTTATGTTGTAAACTCCTGCATCATCATATCCTGGCGTCCATGTGAAGATGTTTTTGTTTATAATATCTTGGGTAAATCTGGTGTCGTTGATTGTGTAAGTTAGAGCATCATTGTCCGAATCTGTTGCACTTGCGGTTATTGTGGCAAGTTGATTTTCATTCACAAGTAAATCACTGATTGTGTTTAGCACTGGCGCTCTGTTGACATTATTAACAGTAACTTTGAATGTCTTTGAGTCACTCAGACTCCCATCGGAAACTGTTATTAAGAGATTATAAATGCCTGCGTCTACATAACTTGTCTGCCAGGTGAATTTATTTTTGTTAACATTATCTTGGACAAATCTACTGTCGTTTATTGCATAAGTTAGGGCATCATTATCCGCGTCTGTTGCAGATGCAGTTATTATGATTAAGGAATTCTCGCTAAATGTTGCATCTGCTATTATATCTAATGCAGGCTTTCTGTTTATATTATTAACTGTAACTTTGAATGTTTTTGAATCACTTAAGTTGCCGTCGGTAACAGTAACATTTAGATTATAAGTTCCCATGCTAGTATAATCAGTTTGCCAGGTAAATATATTATTTGTTTGTGTAAATCTGCTATCGTTAATTGTATAAGTTATTGCATCATTATCTTGATCTGTTGCAGATGCAGTTATTGTGACTAATTGATTTTCATCTATATTAATATCACTTAATGCAGCTAATGTCGGCTTTCTATTGACGTTGCTAACACTGAGCCTGAATACTTTTGAGTCAGAGCTTGTTCCGTCTGTTGCAGTTATCTTTATGTTGTATACTCCTGAATCTGAATATGTTGTCAACCATCCAAACAGATTATCCTGCTGCGTGAATCTTGTATCATTGACCGAATAAGTGATGCTATCTCCGTCTAGATCAGTTGCAATTGCAGTTATAAGCGCAACTTCAGTCTCGTTTATATCTAGGTCAGGAAGATTATTTAATGCAGGAGCCCTATTTACATTATTGACTGTTATCTTGACTATCTTTGAATCAGAGGACTCACCATCGCTTGCAGTTACATTTACAAAGTATATTCCTGCGTCTGAATAGGTAGTTTGCCAGGTGAAGACATTGTTTGCATCATCACTATCGTTAAATCTGGTGTCGTTGATCGAATAGTTTAGAATATCTCCGTCAGGATCTAAGGCAACTGCAGTTATGATTACAAGATTATCCTCATCTACAGTTATGTCATTGATTGCATTAAGGATAGGGGGGTTATTTGGAATAAACTCTTTATAGGTTAAGTATTCAACTGCATTGGTAATCAATCTTCTGCTGGATTCATCATTATCAATGCTATTTACAGAGAATGCAAAATAGAGAAGGTTTGTTGTACCATTTTTGAAGCTGAGTATGGCAGAGTTTGAGTTATTCCACTGTGCAAGGCTAGTGCTGTTTCCAATAGGGATTACAGAATCAGGATAAGAACCGCGTGATTTATTAAATTTTAATTCAGGTATGTCTTTGAATATTGTGTGATTTGAGAGATTTAATGTCAGATTATTTTCAATTGCAATATCACTATCAAAAACAGCATGCAAGTAATTAGCTAAGAAATCATCTTTTTTATGGTCAAATGCAATATCAGCTCCTTCAAACAAGATATTTCCAGTATAATTATATAATAACTCAGTATCATTATTGTTTATTACTCCATCCCAATAACTTCCTGCACTCCATATGACAAGATCATAACCGTCCAGATTAGCAAGGGAAGGTGTTCCTTTTTCATTCTCTTTCCATGTTGTAGTGCAATAGCCTGATTCTTTCAAAACAGAATCAATTTTTTCAAGACTGCTGGAATAATTGGTTAGACTCTCAGAAGCATCACTATCTTCCACTATAAACACTTTTGATTTATTGCAAAGATACAATTTAGAGCTTAGCAGATTATTAGAATAATCGGATTCTATTATTTGATGATTCTGATTTACAACAACTGTTACATTAAATATCTCATTGATGTTTTTATCTACTTGAAGATATGAATTTGTTACAGCGCTTTTTCCAGCTTCCAAAGAGACGGCACTGCTACCGATGAGATTATTGTTAGCATAGAGATCCACTATTGCATTGTCTGCATTAGCGCCGCCTATATTGCTAATGTTTACAGTAAATGTAATATTAGCAGGGTTAATCTGCCAGTTTAAATAACTAGGAATCAGATCTGCCTCAACTGTTGCCACACTTACGTCAAATGCCTTAAGATTATTTAAGTAATCATTTTCAACGAGATTAAAGTCATCATTTAATACTATTTTTATAACGTGTTTTCCCGCTGCTAAGTTAAGGCTGACAGGCACTATCTTCTCATCATTATGCGCAACATCTATATTTAATGATTGAACAACAATATCATCAACAAGTATGTCCACTTTAGCATTGGTTGCATCTAGTTGCCCATTATTGCCTAAGATGATATTAATTGCATTAGATCCTTGGATAAGATAACCATAATTAATATCTTTTACAGATAAATCTGCATTATTGTTGCTTGTAAACAACCAGTTCATCATATTTTGCATCATTGCATAAAAAATTACAGGATCTAATTCAGATAAGCTAAATCCAAAAGTCACAACCTTAGATCTATCAGAATTATATGCCACTATTGAAGATGCTGCATCATTCCATTTGCCCAATTCTCTTGCACCATCCATCGGAGCCAGTGAAGTGCCAGAAGCATCAAGCATTATCTGATCTAGCTGCAAGCCTTTAAAGAGGGGATGAGGATAAGTGCCAATAATTTGACCTGTATTATTTTCATCAAACTCTAATTTCTTATCAAAATTGGCTTTAGTTACCTTAGTAAAATTATCATTAAACCTGTTATCGTAAACAATATTAGAGCCTTCTACAACTAAGTTTCCTCCTGCTCCAAGGTATTCCAATAATAATCCAGAATCTGATTCTGAAAGAGGCGTGTTCGCACGAGTTCCTGTGCTTAATATTGCAGCAGTAAACTTATTAAGATAACCTAGACTAGGCATATCTGACTTTAATTTATTCCAAGAGGAGACACAGTAATTGCCAGCTAAGCCGTCACTAAATAATGTGGTGTAATTTCCTAACTCAGTAGATATGATCAATACACCTGGCTTTGAGCAATCATTGACTCTAAAGCTAGCAGTATTAGATGTTGCACAAAGATTAGTACTGTCACATACATCAAAATTGAAGGTATAATCTCCTGTTTTTGATGTATCTTCATATGTTGCGACCAATGTTAAAGCACCACCATACTTTGTAAATTGTTTTGCAGGCAAATCATGGGTTATGCCATCAGTATCTCTTAGATGCAATAATGCAGTTACATTACTTAGCTCATATACTTCAACTTCTATTAATGCAGGATCGTTTTTATTTAGGCTGTTTTTAAAAGTGATATCGCCTATGACTGGATCTGCCTGGTCTATGAGATAGAAAGTCTTTTCTTTTATCAGCGAATAACCGTCATAAGTAGCAATAATCCGTATCTGTTTCTCGCCTAAATCTGCATCAGCAGTCCAGTTAAACTCTATCACAAGCCCAGATTGCGGATCAACTGTATTATTCTGCTTATTGATAGACGCAACCATCAGATTATTATCTAGAATCTGCGCTTCAGTCATCACATTAATGGCTGAATTGCCGTCATTCTTTAATATTGCCTGTAAGGTCAATGTGCCATTATGTGGAATATGCTGCGGAATTATAATCTGGTCAACATAGCCCTCTTTTGAGTTGAATTTGAACACATCAAATGATTTTTCAACTGTAAAAATTCTGCCATATCTATCAGTGATAGAAATAGTCATTGTATATAAGCCAATTTCATCTGTCTCTTGATAAATCGCCTTCCACGAATTAGAAGAGATGCTAGTGTAATCAACATTTGTTTTTTGCTGTGAAGGCTTGGCAACAACCATAGAAATATTAGAGATATCACTTGAGCTGGTGTTGACAAATACTTGTACATCACTATGCAAGTATACTATTTCTGGATATGTGATATTATAATCTTTCTTAGTATCCAGATAAGCTGAGAATAAATCTGCAACATTAACTATTCCTGAGCCATATTTAATATCTTTGCCAGGATCACCTTTAGGAGCAGCAGTGGCTTCAAGCAAACTCTTAACTTCTCTAGGGGTTAAGCTTTTGTTCATCTGCAGCAATAAAGCAACTACCCCAGAAACATGCGGAGTAGCCATGCTGGTCCCATCAGCTTTATAATATATGTTGTCTACAATATTAGAGCCAGGTATATACCCACGTTGACCCAGATACATATCAGTCCCAGCTGCTCTTGCTGCAACAATATTTACTCCAGGAGCCACAACATCTGGCTTAATATAAGACCCATAATTATATCCGCTTGAGAATATTGCCCAGTTATTTGATTTGTCTACTGCACCAACTGTTATCGCTTCTTCAGTATTCGCAGGAGAAACTGCTACATTATATCCTGCATTGCCAGAGGCAATAACTACAGTAACATTATTTGCAATAGCATCTCTTACTGCATCATTTAATAGGCCGTCTTCATTAATAGTTTTTCCAAGACTCATAGAGATTACATTTGCACCTGAATTTACTGCCCAATTAATCGCTGCAATTATCCATTCATCATCAGCATTATGATTACCAAATACTTTTGCTGCTAAAATCTCAGCTTCTGGAGCAACTCCCCTATAGCGAGTACCATTTCCTGCAATTGTTCCTGCAACATGAGTACCATGACCGCCTGTATCTGTAGCGATTGAATCACTGTCACCATCACCATTTTCAATGCCATCATAGCCAATAGATGTTGGCGGTACAAAATCATTTTCAGCTATAACTCTTCCACGAAGATCCAAATGATTCTTATCAACTCCTGAATCAATAACAGCTACTTTTATTCCTTTGCCTGTATAATTTAATTGCCATGCAGAAGGAGCACTTATCTGAGGAACACTCTGGTCTAGCAACAGATGGTATTCTGTTACAGGCCAGACGCTATCAATACTTTGATCTTGAGATATGCTTCTTAGCTTAGAGACAGGCATAGATGCAGAAACTACATCACCTAACTTAAATTGCCCTTTTACGATGCCGCCTTGTTTTGAGATAGCATCTGCTACTTTTTTCAGATTATTTTCGTCTGTAACTTTTATCAAGACATCAATTTTTGGGCCAGAGTCAATATAATTAAAAAATGTTTTTATGAAGCTATTGCTATGCTCTGCATTGTTAAGCTTTTCTTGCTTTTCTAACTTATTTAGCAGATCATTATGGATCTTTCCATTAAAGTTATCTTTTCTCAGTGCAAGAACCTGTGTAGATAGAGACATGACTACTAAAAGGATCAATAAGATTTTCAAGCAGTTGATTAAGTTGTTATGCTTCATTTTTTGGGGTCATATCATCGCAATAAATCTTTTCCGTCTTCAGATCATAATAACACCTGCCTTCTGCATCCATCTTAAACACGCAAAAGTTGTTTGTTATATTTTCATACTGTTGCTTAGTTAATTCCTTGAATAAATTGCTAATTTTTGATGCAATCTCATATTCCTTTTTTATAGAATTATATCTCTCATTATCTTTAACACTGCCCTCTTTCCTTAATTGTTTAAGTAGAGTAATAAGCAATAACAGTAACCCTGGATTGATAAATACATATTTAACTACAAAACCTGTTTTAAGAATCCAATCTAACCCCTTCCGTATAATCCCATCTTGTTTAATCCCTGATGTTCTAGCGGCATTTAACATCTCAAAATAAGATGCATCATAATTTTTTAGTTCTATAATCGCTAGAGAAACATAAATCCTAAATAGGTAAGACATAATCTGCATCTTATATCCTTCGTTCATTAAATATCCATATTGTTGCATAAATGCTTCATTCTTTGTAATCTCATCTTGGATATGCTCACGTACCTCTCTCAAATCCTCTTTATTTTCGTTCTTATTCTTGAGAGTAATCTTAATTTTAGCTAATAATTTTTTGTCTAATCTATAAAAAAATCTAACTAGTATTAACCCTAAATATATCTCCTTATTCTCAGTTTCAAATTCGATATTTCTTCTCATTAGATCCCCTCATTAGATGTTATTAGCCCATATTTTTGGTTTCTTCAGCAATCAGATTTACCATTCTCTTATATTCAGCTGGGTCAGTAACTACTGCAGTGTCTTCATATAATTTAACAAGCGTATTTGTTTTAGTAATTACTTCATCACAGAGATATGGAAAACAATCAAATGTTCTTATCATATTATCAAATTCAGTTAAGGACATTATCCCAGAATCTCTATATGAGAGTTTAATCCATGCTAGTTGGTCAAAGTTTCTGTTTTTTATTCTTTTTTCTATTTCTTGTCTTGCCATTTTTCTCAAAAAGGTTTTTTTCATTGTATCTTTAAATCTTGTTTTTTCTGTTGAGAAGAACCTGTTTATGCCTAGATTATTTGTTTCAAATTCATCAAAGTATTTTACATTGTCATAGGTATACGCCGGAGTTAAGATATCTTCGATATCAATGCCTCTGTACAACATTTTCTTTTTGTGTAATAATTCATGTCCAATCGTAAAATCCAGTATTAAATCAGGATCATATCTTACCTCATTTAAATTGTATACAATTTTGTCAGAAATTGGGTAAAATGCACTCTGGTCAGTATACTTAAAGGAGATTTCTGGCAAATCTTTACCAGGTTTTAAACTTAAATCATCTGCAAATCTTATTATGCTTTCATCTAATTGGGTGACATATTTAACCTTAGAAGCATCTTTTAATATTTCTACTGACCCATCATATTTAGCAACAAATGTGAATACATTTTGCAAGACAGTATCATCAACACCGCTTTGCTTCAGAATTTTATATAATACCTCATCACCTAATTTATCAAACGTTCTGACCAATCCGGCTTTTGCCTCTGCAATATGCTCCCATGCTGCAAACAATCTGTCTATCTTTGCCTTGACTACTACATCACTCACTTTGCTTAATAGTTTAGCAAGGGCATCATCCCAAATTCTTATACAATCTTGGACACTCTGCGGAGTTACTGTTGCGCCTGCAGGAACTAATTTACAGACTTTAGTATAATATTCAGTAAGATCAGAGACGCTGCTAGACATAGTTTTAATGAAATCATCACTCTTGCCAACAAACCATTCTGCCCCCCTATGCTTGGCTAACCTAGCCAACCCATCGACAAGCTTATCACCCCATTTGGATGCTACAGCCCATATTTTTAATTCACCGACTGTTTTAGCAACCGCACCGCCATATTTCAGGGAGATGTCTGCAATCAATCTTGCTCCTTCAGTTGCAACTCTGCCAATCTTAGTGCCTTTTGAGATTGCGCTAAATATTTTGCCTGCTTTTGCGATTACAAGTTCAATAAGAAGTATTTGTTCTATGATGTAACCTATAATATACCCAAAATAAAATGATGACTGGAAAGAGGCATATTCATCACTTGGGCCATATATGCCAAGCAAACTTAAGAACCATCTGCCTTGTTCAAATATGCCTATGCTAACATCATGTACAACATCTCCCAAATTGCTGAATAATGTGCCGAGACCTTCCCATAATTTGCCTAAAAAGTCTGTAACTTTGTCGACATCAGCGCCTTTCCAAAACAAATACCATAATGCTTCCAAAATCATCTTACCTAAGTCAAAAAGGCCAACTGCATCATCTTTTATACCATTGCCTACACCAAATAAAATCCCTACAAGCTGACCTGCGCATCCAGCTAAAATAGGAAATACACCAGTAACACCTGTATCTTTATCTTTTATGAAATAAATAACATTCGCGCCATACTGAACATATTTTACACTATCACTATTAAGAAGCATTGGCTTCATAGTTTTCTGATTAGAAACTAGTTTATCATCAGGAATATTAACTGAATCCAATAGTTGTCCTATAGAAACGCTATCTTTATTTACAAACATCTGATTAAAAGACTCTGAATTATATGATTTAATTTTGGTAATCATTGAATCAACTTCAGATTCACTAAACCATCCAGAAAATAATGCTGTATAATCAAAACAACCATGTGCAACATGTCCAGGCATTAAGAAATAGGTTAGGTCTTTACTGGAATCCAATGGGTCTAAGCCCATCACTGTCTCATCATAATCATTTAATCCATCTGCATCTGAATCTACTGTAGCTAAATCACACGCGCATTCAAAATACATATATTTATTTCCATCGATATTTTGCCTTTTCGAGTCACAAAAATTCTGATCTGGACATCTTACCTTAACTTCTTTGACACCATAGCTTGTTGTAAATGTGAACTTACCATCTGAGCCTGTACTGCCACGAAGTTCGTTGTCTAACAATACTTTTGCATTTCTAAGAGGCCTCTTATAATCATTTGTATTGACAACATCTACATTAATTCTAGCGATAGGAGAGATGCAATCACTATTGCATATTTGCCAAGTTTCACCATTATTGCAAATCCCGTCGCCACAATATTCAATTATTCTTTGAGTGACTGTTAGGCTTTGAGTCTTTACATTATTATTCTCACTTGTTTCTGAGATATAATTATCTGTATCAATTATATTCTTCAGGGTATAAGTTCCTGCGCTTAATTGTATGCCTGATCTTTCACAATAGTAGTTTGTATTTGGAAGTATCTCAATATTTGAGTTGCATGTTTGATATAATTCATTATTGAGATATAATTTATAATTAAAAGGTGCACTTATAGTATCAGGGCCATTATTGACCATAGAATACCTGATGGTGATTGAATCAGAATTATAAGGACTACTGGGATTTACAGTAAAATCAGAAGCGACAAGATCGTATTGCTTTAATGCACCTACGCTCATGCTTTGCGTCTTTACATTATTATTTTCGTTAGTTTCGCCTATATTATTATCTGCATCAACAACATTCTTAATAGTGTATATGCCGGAAGTTAGACGTATGTTAGTTCTATCACAATAATAAGTGTAACCTGCTAAAGCACTATTAAGATTACATGTTTGATAGAGTATATTGTTTATATAAAGTTTAAAATTAAAATAATTGTTAATATTATCTGGCCCTTTATTTTCAACTTGATATCTGATTGTAACAGAATCTATGTCTTTGGGATTACTTGGCGTAATTACAAAGTCATAAGGCATTAGGTCATATAGGTTAGTTGTACTGACTGGTAAGCTCTGCGTCTTTGCATTATTATTTTCATTGCTTTCCCCGATATTATTATCTGCATCAACGACATTCTTCAATACATGCGTGCCTGAAGATAAGGTCAAGCCTGTTCTTTCGCAAGTATATATCGAGCCAGTGTTTGCGCCATTATTAAAATTACAAACCTGATCATAAACATCATCTATATACAGCTTTGAGGTAAATGCAGCGCCTATATTATCAGGACCATTATTGATTACACGATACTGGATAGTAATAGAACTTTGGTCTGTCGGTGAACTTGGTGTAACTGTGAAATCACCTGGCACTAGGTCATACTGTGCAGCATGGCTGACTGGCAAACTCTGCGTCTTTGCATTATTATTTTCATTTGACTCGCCTATATTACCATTTGCATCAACGACATTCTT
>DUGA01000077.1 GCA_013331615.1 Candidatus Woesearchaeota archaeon
GTCCGCCTTTTTTTGCGTTCATGCGGAAGTATGCCTGCAATGGCGTGCGAATCTTTACTCCTTTTGGAACATAGATGAAAGTGCCCCCGCTCCATACCGCTGCATGAAGGGCGGAAAACTTGTGGAGACGGATGGGAACACAGGTTGTCATAAAATATTTTTTCATAAGGTCAGGATATCTCTTTAATGCCTCATCACAGTCAAGAAAGACAACGCCTTTCTCATCCCACTCCTTTTTGAGGCTATGGTAGATGACCTCTGACTCATACTGCGCGCCAACACCTGATAGGGATTTTTTCTCTGCCTCTGGAATGCCGAGCCTGTCAAANNCTTCTGGAGCATCCATTCAGGCTCTCCCTTAAATGTTGAGATTTCCCTTACAGTGTGCTCATTAATCCCAAGCCCTGACTTGAAGGCAAGGTTTTCCTCATTGGCAAGGTCATAGGTCTCCCTATTTATGGAGAATGTCTTTAAGTCAAATTCCGTCTTTTGCCTGAGTTCTGCCATTTGTGCTCGCTTTTTGCAATGCCTTGTATGATCTTCTACTTCTTTTTCATGGTCTGTGGAATCATTTTATTGTGAAATTTTTTGACAAACCCTGACCTTATCCAAATGAATTGCCGCAGCCGCATGAATGCTGGGCATTTGGGTTGCTGATCTTGAATCCTGCGCCTTGCATGGTATCAACATAATCTATCAATGAGCCGCGCAAAAACTCCATGCTTTTGTTATCTACAAATACCTTAACGCCCTTTTGTTCGACAACCGTGTCATCATCATTAGTCTTATCATCCAGTACAATGCTGTACTCAAATCCAGAGCATCCACCTTCAACAATGCCTAATCTCAGGCCATATCCTTCTTTCTTTTTCTGCTGGATTATTTGCATGACTTTGTCTGCAGCTTTTTGTGTAATATTAACAGCTGCATTCATGTTGATGTCTTTTGCTGCCTCATTTAGCTTTCCTATCATCTCATGAAGCTGTTTGTCAGTTATGCCATGACCTTTAGCAGCTGCTCCTAATGGCTCCCAGAACGCTACTCCGCATCCGACACATGTTAATCCATAATCCTGTATAATCTCAACTGCGCTAGGAAACTTTTTTATCACTTCGCCTAATGTCATTTCTTTTGTGATAATAGTATCTGTATTATTTTGCTCTTTGTTTATTTGAACAGTTTCAGATTTTGCCATATTATTGCCTCCTTTATACCTATTATAAACTATATATCACTCACTATATAACCCTAATCTCTTACAGCTCAAACCCCTTTCATAGCCATTAACCAATAGTTACTTTGTAGTCTAATCTGCACACTAATATATATACCTTTCGAGAAAAATCGAGGCTATCTCTATTGAATAAATGACGACACCGCAGAACCAAGTAATGTATACGTTCCTTTTCCTTGATCATAACCATGTGTAAGATCTTGGCACATCAAGCCATAAAGAAGCTTTCTTGCAAGCTCCTTAAATTTGGTTGGGTTTGTTATTTTGGTAAATTCTACATTTATATTATCTCCTGGATCTAACTGTAATGCCATTATTCCCATATGGCTAAGTAAAGACATCCTATCTGATTTATGGGTTGCATCATCCACATTCCATATTTTAGTTATATAAGCCTCATCGCAACAAGCTTCAAAAACTTTTCTGGCATCATTATCTTCTCCTCTCATCTCTCTTACTACACTTCCTAATTGGTATGTTGGCCTATTATGTATTATTCCGCCTATTCTTAGAGTTGCCTGCCATTTTCTTTGATCTTTATATATTTCTAAAATCTTCTCAAGTTCATGTTGAATAAGGTAATCTTTTACTATCTCTAATTGTTCTTCCGGCACATTTTTGCTTTCTATAGCTTTTAGTCTTGCTTCTAATGTAGTTTGTTCTAGAACTTCTTTTATTATTGCTTTATTATCACTTACTATTCTTAGATATTCTGGTAAATCAATTGCCATATCAGTAAGAACAAAATCAGCATTTCTTTAAAAATATTGTTAAAAAATAGAGGACAAATAGACCAAGTACTCAAAAAAATAAATTATAAAAACTTACAACTCTCACATTTCTACTCCACTCTGATCCCTTTCTTCAGCTCGATTACATGCCTTCTGTCTTGATAGCCTTCTTCAACTGAATGCCAGAACTGAATCTTTTCTTCTCCCAGCTGCCAGCAAAGGAGAATCTCCTGCCCGTCATGCAATGAAAAGAAATCAACCAATCCAAGCTCTAAATCCTTCAAGATACACCCAGCTCTTAATAATCTGTCATATTCCTTGTAAAACTCAAAACTTAATTCATGGAACTTCTTGTTGAACTGTATGTCATAATTTAATTCCTCAAAATCATCTTCAAACTCAATATCAACTTCAGTCATAGTATTCAGAGAGTTATTTATCTTGATCATTTTCCATAGAACTTCCTCGATGAACGGCAGAAGCTTGTTTGCTTCCTCAATCTTGATAAATTTTTTTGGCAATTGCTGTACCATTTACACACCTCTTTGCAAGATAGACGACAAATGACGCCATCTAAAAATTCGTAAAAATTAATTTTGACAACAATACAGGAAAGATTTTGTTCTTTAAAAATATTGTTATATTTTGTTGCGATAAAAAACTAACGACGTAAAAACAGTGGCGACTGCCGACGAACACTAGATTAGGTCATCAAAGAGTTGCTCCTCCTCTACGCATCGATGATTAGTTGTGATACTAGAAAAGCATTGCGTGCAAGTTTAGTTGATTAGTAAATAGTTGGCATTGCCCGTCGCAACATTAGCTGCGTTACTTTAGAATTGTATTCGTCAAATATTGGCAGTCGCCACAATTATTAAATATAAACAAATAAGAACTAATCAATCTCTCTTTCTCGTTATCTTTATGCCCAGATCTCTTATTCCCAACTTCATGCTAGCTATTTCTGGCTTATGGACTTTTACAGTCACTGATTCTGGCTTGTATTTAGCAAGAACTGTTTGTGCAACATCTTCTGCCAATGTCTCGATCAGCTTGTATTCTTTTCCAGAAACTAAAGCTTTTATGTCATGTGTGACATCAACATAGTTTATCGTATGCTGCAGGTCATCTGTCTCAGCAGCTTTAGAAATATCTTTAGCCAGTTCTATGTCTATGATTATCTTCTGCTTTACACGAAGCTCTTTCTGTGTGACTCCTACACTTGCAGAGATTGATATTCCTCTGATAAAAATTCTGTCGTCTGTCATATTGCTAATTGAGTTAGCCCAGAGTATTTAATGTTTGCTGTTTAGAAACCATACTTCCCCTTCATCGGCACAAAGCTAAACTCACCTAAACTCTCACTCTCCAATCCTTTCCTAGTCTTTTTTGCCTTGATTAATTCTTGATATCCTGCTCCTGTAACTCCAACTGGCGCAAGTATTATTCCATTAATTTTCATCTGCGCAATTATTGTCTCTGGTATCTCTGGGCATGCTGCTGTAATCATGCATTTATCATAAGGCGCGAATTTTTCATAACCTAAACTTCCATCTCCAGAAATCACTTCAACATTCTTGATGCCTGCATTCTTCAGATTTTTGCGCGCAAAATCAGCCAGCTCTTCTACAATTTCAACAGAATAAATTTTCTTGCATAATTTAGACATAATTGCTGCATTATATCCAGAGCCAGCTCCTATCTCCAATATTTTATCTTTCTTCTTGAGCTCAAGCGCCTGTATCATCATCATTACAGTTGTTGGCTGCGAAATTGTCTGCCCTCCTAAAATAGGCAATGGGTTGTCATCATATGCTTCCTCTAAATATTCAGGCAGGATGAATTTCTCTCTATCTACTATAGCAAATGCTTTCAACAGGTTTTTGTCTGTTATTATCTTATCTTTTTGCCAGTAATCAATTAATTGTTGTTTTGAATTCATATCTTTGGTAACGTAGTCTGCCTATATAAAATGTTAGTCCCTCAAAAAAGCAACATTTATATATTTACTATTTACTGCTATATACTTTAGAGTATTGCTTATTTTTATTGTAGAATTTATTAATATCGGGGGTGGAATTTGTGGACATTCGTCATGTACAAAGAACTGGTAATATGTATTATGTTTATATGCCAACTAGCTGGTGCAAGCGCTATGGCATAACAGAGGAAAGCACTGTTTCTGTAATCGTAAATGATGACAGCAGCCTTACTATAAGCCCTGGGATGCAAGAGAGAAAAAAAAAGGAGATAAAATTAACATTGAATGAAGATAACCAAGACATCATCATCAAGCTGATAATTGCATGCTATATAAATCCAGTTACCTCTTTCAACATAAAGTTTGAGAACAAGGTAGATTTTGGCAAGCTTCTCAGCCAGAAAAAAGTTATTTCTGCTTTGGAATTTGTTGAGCTGGATGGCACAACCTTGACTTATGAATCAAGCATCAGCGTAAATGACCCTACAAGTTTGCTTAGGACAATGGCAAAAAAGCTTTACAATCTGATTAATGTGATGACCTCAAATTACAATTCTGAGCTTATTGAAAAATATGAGGAAGAGATCGATAGAAGCAAATTATTGATAGATAAGGCAGTCACAGAAGCGCTTACCTTTCATGAGTTAGTCAAGCAAAAAACCATTGACTTGCATTACACTGCTTTAATCTCACATGAGATCGAAAGATTGGCAGATTCTGTAATTCTATTGGAAAAAGAAGATGCTGCTTTCTTAAAACAGACTCTTGAAAGCATGGACATGATAAAGAGTGCACTAGAAGATCCTAAACTATTGAATTATAAGCAGGTTATCGAGATAACACGAAAAGTTCTGCAAGTAAAGAAAACCCCTATACAGGACATCAAATCTTACTTAAAGAGAAGGATTCGCGTTCATTTAGAAAACATCTGCGATATATTATTGGACTGGTCCATACTTAATGAGGTTAAGGATGAGGGGAAGTAATTTTCTTTACTTCTTAGCTGCTTTTTTTCTGATAGTTACCTCAGGTGTGTAACAGTATAATACTTCTTTAATGCCTGGTATAGCTCCACGTTTTAATGTGTCTAATGCATCAAATGGTGTTTTAGGCAAAGGTCCTTTCACATTTAAAACAGCTACTGCATATTCAGGTGGTACTCCTTCTTCTGTTGGAGTTTCAGCTATAACAGAACTCTTAATATATACACCATGCTTTCCAAAATAATCTTGAATTGCCCCTGCGATACCTAATCTACCATCATGAACAACAATATATGTATGCCCTTCGCCTCTTAAATCAAATGTAGTTTCACCAAAACCAGTTAATCTAAATTCTTTTTCATTGTCTAATTTAGCCTCTATTGAATGGGTTGTGCCATTGGTAGATAATTCAAGGCCAATTCTTGGAGATTCCAACTCTTCAGTATCATCATCAACTATTTTAACATCAATGCCTTTTTGCTTAGCACTTTCATATGCTGTAACTAATGTAATATCAGGCACAAATGGTTTTAAAAATGCTGCTAATACGGCATCTCGTATAATCTCTTGATACTTAGTACCCTTTAAACCGCCATACATAACTAATTTAAATGAATATTGTGGACCTTCTTTATAGAATAACTGATGTGTAACAGAACCTAGATAGGATCCTAATCTTATATAATGCGAGGGCGCTCCTAGCACAGCATTTTGCACATTTGATAATGTTCCTGTTCGCATGAAATTTATTATGCTTTCTGCAGTAGAATTATCAATCCTGCCTCTCGCATTTTTTGAGCCTGAACCTTTATGGGCAGAATAAATTACCCTGCTTGCTAAATCAGGTGCTAGTAAAGGATCTGCTTCAACACCAGCTTTCGGATTCGCAAATGGAGGTTCATTTTTCCAAACATCTATAAAAGCGCCCTTTACTTTTCCATTTCGTATTGCGTCGGCTAAAGCAACTGAATCAATTATGTCTCCTCTAGATGTATTAACAATTCTTACTCCTTGTCTCATCATTTCCAGTCTATCAGCATTAATAAGATTATAAGTTTCAGGTGTTGAAGGTGGATGTAAAAGTATAACATCTGCTTCCTTTAAAGCAGTCTCTAAATCCACTACTCTTACACCAGCCTTTCTTGCATCAGCTTCGCTAGGTGGAAATTTATCAACAACTAAAACTTCATCAAAACCAAGAGTAAACATTTCTTGTGCAACAGGTTTACCTATGTTGCCATATCCTATTGTAGCGACTTTAAGGCCGTTGCCTCTTATCTCTTCAAATAAATCATTAGCAACATCTTTTGCCCATGTACCGCCTAACATTGCATGATAAACTTGGGGAATACCTGTATACAAACAAAGAACAGCTGCTTTAGTTAATTGCACGACTGAAGCAGTATTTGCTCCACGTACGTTTGCTACTTGTATTTTTCTTTTTGTGGCAGCATCCATATCTATGTTATCCAAACCATCACCTGCTCTAACAACACCTTTTAATCCTTCATATGCAGAAAAAACTCTTTCATCAACTAAACCTTTCTTTTTTCCGCCTGTTGCACTTCTTACCACTAATAAGCTAGGTTTATGTTTAGTAACTAATGCAGCAAGCTCATCAATAGGCACTCCTTTTCCATATTTAGGATCTTCAAATAATTTGATATATGTAATCCTCTCCTCATCTAATTTTTTAAAAAAAGCTGAACCCATCTTATCAGCAACGAGAACATCAACTTTATCATCTAACGTTACTCCAGTACCTATCATCTTCCAAATACCCCTTCATGTTTAGTCACTATTTTTATTCAATAAATAATTATTAAGTTTCTAAGCAAAATTGAATGAGCTTCAGAATAAACATTGCATTTAAATGTTTTACTATTTTAAAGTTAAGTCAAAATAAGCGCAACAATATCAATACATAAACCTTAATTTGCACAACACTTTTATATATTCCTGATTTTTATGTCTCTATTGAGGGGAATTAAGTGTCTCAGGAAAAACTATCTGCATTAAAAAAAATCATCGCTGATTATAAATCTGTCATAGTCGCGTTCTCAGGAGGTGTAGACAGCACTTTCCTCGCAAAAGTCGCTTATGATGTCTTAGGTGATAAGGCAATAGCAGTTACAGCAGATTCTCCTTCTCTTGCAAGAAGCGAATTAGAAAACGCCAAGAAACTTGTTAAACAGATCGGTATCAAACACCTAATCATCAGCACAAACGAGTTAAATGATGAAAATTATAAAAAAAATCCTACTAACAGATGCTATTACTGCAAGCGTGAATTATATGTTAAGCTTGTTGAGCTTTCAACCCAGATAAATGATGCGATAAATAAAAAAAATAACTATCATAAAGAAAATAATTTCCCAAATATCAACTGCATCCTTAATGGCTTGAATTACGATGACAGAAGTGATCATCGCCCAGGCAATCAGGCAGCGACTGAATTCCAGATAAAAAGCCCATTGCTTGATGCGCAATTGACTAAGCAGGAAATCAGGGAACTTTCAAAACAATTCTCTCTCCCTACTTTTGATAAGCCAGCGATGCCTTGCTTAAGCTCAAGGATACAATTCAATACTTTAATAACAGTTGAGAAATTGCAACAGGTAGAAAAAGCAGAAGAATATCTGCGCAGTTTTGGATTATATGATATTCGTGTCCGTCATCTTGGCAGCACTGCAAGGATAGAAGCAGATATTGATTCATTAAAGATAATCCAGAATAATGAAGATAAGATAATTGAAAAGATAACCTCATTTGGCTTTCAAAGTGTGGAATTTGCAGAGTACAAACGCGGAAGCTTGCTGCAGATAGCAGTTTAGGTATTATTTTATTGTCGGGGGCAAATCTCTAAAAATGAACTTAAAAAATCTTTTGCTGAACTTTAAGCATGGAAAGCTTTCACTAAAAAATGCTCTCTCTAATCTGAAGGATCTGCCATATGAAGACCTAGGCTATGCCAAATTAGACCATCACCGTGCTTTGCGTCGAGGATTTCCGGAAGTTATCTTCTGTCAGGGTAAGACAGTTGAGCAAGTCAAGAACATAACTGCAAAATTGTTTGAAAAAAATAATTTAGTTCTTGCAACTCGTGCTACTCCAGAAATGTACTATACAATAAAAGATGATTCAAAAGCAGGTTATAAAGATCTATTTTATGATAAGGACGCAAGAATAATTGTAGTCGGCAAATTAGAGAAAATTAAATCAAAAAAATCTATTTTAGTCATGTGCGCAGGCACTGCAGATCTGCCTGTTGCAGAGGAAGCAGCTTTGACAGCAGAAGTTCTTGGCAACAAAGTTGAGCGTTTGTATGATGTTGGTGTTGCTGGCATCCATCGCTTGCTTGCAAATAAAAACAAGATAGAAAAAGCGAATGTAATTATTGTAGTTGCTGGAATGGAAGGTGCATTAGCAAGTGTTGTCTCAGGATTAGCATCTAAACCAATAATCGCTGTTCCTACAAGTGTTGGCTATGGCTCAAGCTTTAAAGGAATTGCTCCATTATTGACGATGTTAAATTCATGTAGCCCTGGTGTTTTGGTTGTGAACATTGACAATGGGTTTGGTGCTGGGTATGCAGCGAGCATGATAAATAAAAATAAATGAATTAGTATGTAATTGTTTGGTATTGAGCGTAGCGAAATACCTGATTTTGGTCAAGCTTTTTGCGGCAGCAAAAAGGTTGTTGATAACGGATTTGGAGCTGGGTATAGTGCAAGTATGATCAACAAGATAAGTAAGTAACGTGGTGGAATTATGTCGCGAATAATCTATTTCGATTGTTTTTCAGGGATATCAGGAAATATGCTAATTGGGTCTCTTTTAGATTTAAGGATAAATGATGTAGATTCAACATTTCTTAAAGCTGAATTAAAGAAACTGAATTTGAAAGATTACGAACTAATAATTAAAAAAACCGAAAAACACAGCATTGCAGGAACTTACTTTGATGTTCATACGCATGAATCAGACTCGCATTCTCATAAGCATTCAGATCATATACATACAAGAAATCTCTCTGAAATAAGCAAGATAATCGATAAGAGCAAATTATCTAAAAAGATAAAATCAATTGCTAAAAAGATATTCCTAAATCTCGCAAGAGCAGAGGCAAAAGTCCATAACATTTCAATTGATAAAATCCATTTCCATGAAGTAGGAGCTATTGATGCAATTATAGATATAACAGGCAGTGTAATCCTTCTCCATAAACTGGATATGTTGGAAAATGTTTACTGTTCTCCTCTTAATCTTGGCCAGCTTAGCTTCTCAAAAAGCATGCAGGGCATTGTTCCAACTCCTGGGCCAGCAACTTTAGAGTTGGCAAAAAATGCAGGTATTGAAGTCTTCTCTTCAGGGATAAGGACTGAGCTAACAACACCGACAGGCGCAGCAATCATCTCTACTCTATCAAAAGGTTGTTTTACTTTGCCTTACATCAATGTCGAAAAGATTGGTTATGGCGCAGGAACAAAAAATCTGGAAATTCCAAATTTACTGCGTGCAATCATTGGCAATGTTGAAAGTGCACAATTAACTAAATCAAATAAACATAATACTGAAGATGCTATTTTTCTGATTGAGACAAACATTGACGACATGAACCCTCAATTATATGATTACCTAATTAAAAAATTGTTTGAAAACAATGCTCTTGACGTCTATCTGCAGAACATTGTGATGAAAAAACACAGGCCTGCGCAAAAGTTGAGTGTGATTGCTCACAAGAATAATTTGGATAAAATAGTAAAAACAATATTTAGTGGATCAACAACCTTTGGTATAAGGATTGCAGAATACTCTCGGATTATGCTTGACAGGAAATTTATTGCAGTGAAAACTAAATTCGGCAAGATCAGGATAAAATTAGGCTATTTTAATGGAGAGTTTCAGGCAGCTACTCCTGAGTATGAAGACTGCAAATCTGCTGCAACAAAACATAAAGTTCCTCTAAAATCAATGATTGAGATTGCAAAGGCACAATATTTAAAACAAACTGGAGATTTACGTTAAAAATGACTCTCTTAACTTTACTAGGACTTGGATTCTTGCTTGGTATTGAGCATGCTACTGATGCAGACCATGTTGCTGCTATTAGCACCATGACAAGCGATAGCAAAAACTTAAAACATTCAGCAATGCATGGTATCTATTGGGGCTTAGGGCATACTTTTACTCTGCTTCTAGTCGGATTGTTGTTGCTTTTGTTCAAGATAACCATTCCGCAAAAACTTGCTGTTAGCTTTGAATTTATTGTTGGCTTGATGCTTGTTTTTCTCGGGCTAAATCTCTTCTTAAAAATACTCAAATCCAAGTTTCATCTGCATCTGCATAAGCATGGCAAAATAAAACATCTGCATTATCATACTCACAAATCCCAGCATTCGCATAAGCATTCAAGAGCCTCTTTTTTTGTTGGGTTAGTGCATGGCTTAGCAGGCAGCGCAGCATTGATGCTTTTGGTGCTTGCAACTGTCAAATCAATAGTTTCTGGATTAATTTATATTCTAATTTTTGGATTTGGCTCAATCTTAGGGATGTTGTTAATTAGTATTTCAATAAGCATTCCAATTTTGCTTTCAAAAAATCTTGGTAGAATTCATCTTATAATCAGAAGCATTGCTTCATTAGTCAGCATATTTATCGGCATTAGTGTTATTGTTGGGATATTAGGGATTTAAAAATCCTACTAGTGAACTTAATTTTTATATTTTTTTATTAATCTATTTCTTCCATATGACTTTATCATGCTGGTGTATCTCATGTATCCTATGCATTGGGATGAATATCTCTTTTCCTTTATCTTCATAAACAATAAAATTGCTCTCTATCTTCTTGATCCTATGGTGCTGCAATGTGTGATGTTTTTTTGAAGCTTCATCATAATATTTAATTGCATAATTCTTTGACTTATCATACTTGTGACTCTCGATCTGATGGAGTAGCTCTGTTGTCTGCTGAAGCCTTGCCTTGAACGGATCAAATTCATTGAAGATGACTCCTGAAAATGTCATTATTAATAATCCAATAAACAATGATACAAATGGATTCTCGACTACAGGGATAAATCCTAGTACGTCCCATAATCCGCGCCAGAAAAAAATAATTCCTGTTAATACTATCAATGCAGCTGAATAATGCTTATCCTTTTCAGATAGTTGGAACATCTTGACCTCTTTTTTATATCTATACCTACTACTTATTACAATGTATGGCTCTTATATAAATCTTCTTGCCATGATCTTAGATTATATTAGAACTAAATCTCTACAGCCTTATCTTCCACATATATTCTTTTTCGATATAATCCTTCATCTTCATCATCCAATATCCTCTGAACCAGAAATTCTTCCATATAAATAATCCCATCTTCTTGCCAAGAGAGATCAGCACAGGAGTTTCCTTTGGCCTGTAAGAAGCAAAATCATCTCTTCCTTTTGTAGCTTTGCATATGTTTTCTGCAACAACATTCGCCTGATGAAGCGCATTCTGCGCAGTCTTCAATGCTCTCTTGCCTGTTTTCTGATCGTTATAATTCATGCAATCCCCTACTGCATAAATATTTTGGTTAGAGACAGACTGCAAATAACTGTTTACTTTTACTCCGTATTCATCCTGCTCAACTTCTACACTTCCCAATAATCTATTTGCTTTTATTCCTCCTGCCCATATCACAGTATCTGCTTTTATTATCTCTCTACTCTTCAATATAAGCAGCT
The DNA here is from genome assembly GCA_013331615.1 of Candidatus Woesearchaeota archaeon. Lineage (GTDB taxonomy): Archaea > Nanobdellota > Nanobdellia > Woesearchaeales > UBA10200 > UBA10200 > UBA10200 sp10200u. The sequence goes on from DUGA01000077.1 coordinate 11,664, forward strand.
GTCTTTTTGCCTGAACCACAGGAGAATCTACTCTTAATTCAATGCCGTGCTCTGCCATATAATGCTCGCAAAATTTCTGTACCTTTGCAGGAAATCCAGGAACTAGGTGATCTACTGCCTGTATCAGCATAACAGAGAATTTTTCTCGAGGTATATTGTTCTGCATGCAAACATTGTCTAGATGGTCTTTTAATTCGCAAGCAAGCTCTACTCCAGTAACTCCTCCTCCAAGCACAACAAGCCTGTGGAACTGCTTGTCTTGCATTGTAGCAATAACCTTCTGCAGATGCTTATAGATGGCTGCTGCATCTTCTTTTGTCTTCAATGAAAATGCATTCTTCTGTATCCCTTTTATCCCATAGAAATTAACTTCACTCCCTACTGCTAGCACAAGAAAATCATAGGGGATAGTGTTTGTTGCCTTGTCGTTCTTATTTAATTTCTTATATTTCTTTGTACTAACTATTTTTTTCTTTACATCAATATTCACTATTTTTTCTTGGATATATTTGATTCCTTTCCTTATATAAATAACACTTAATGGTTCACATACTGCTTGCGCAGAAGTTTCTCCTGTTGCAACCGAATACAATGCAGGCGCAAAAGTATGGCAGTCTGCGCTATCAATCACAATTATCTCTATGCTTTTTTCACAGTTCTTTCTAAGCTTTTCAGCTACCCTTAATCCACCAAACCCGCTGCCAGCTATCACAACTCGTTTTTTTGCAGTCAATGTAGGTTGTGCAGGCATTGATTGGATTGTTGTTGATTTTGTCTCTCCTGGTTGTTGTATAGATGTCTGTAAAGAATCCATAACTTACCTCTTTTATTGCAATAAAAATCTGTCTGTAAATTGTAATAAACCCTCTGTTATAACCTATTCCTCATCTATCTAGCAGTCCTTTGATTTACTGCACTATTATATAAGCTTTTAGTTAGCGACATAAGTAACGCA
>DUGA01000069.1 GCA_013331615.1 Candidatus Woesearchaeota archaeon
TTCATGGTAGAAAAATGCACAACCTGGCCAAATCATCAGGCACAAGGCATTATAGATTGTGCTTTTGGCGATTGGATATGATTATAGTAACTTCTCAACATTCGAATCGCCTAAAAAAGGGTAACGACTGCCAATTTTTGACGAACACAATTCCAATTAACTATCCTAATGTTGCGACGGGCAAGGTCTTTTAGTTACTCATCAACTAACACAACACACAATACATTTTCACTAACACTACTATTAACTAAGCGTAGAGGAGGAGGAGTAACTCTTTGAGAATCTAAGCTAGTGTTCGTCGGCAGTCGCNNACCTCATCTAAGAAAACATATGTTGTCAGCTTATCTTCATTGCTTTCTTTCTGTATCCTCTCAATAACAAATGCCTCGCTTACGCCATCATCTGGGTCCATATTTTGGTTAATCCGCATCAGCACTTTTCCAGAATTATCCCTAAACTCCCTTCGGAAAGCCTGTCCTTTATACCAGCCGTTATAATTAAAGACTGTTCCAATCTCTTTTGTGATATACTGCTGGCCATTTGTATCAACAAAACTTTCTCCTTTAGTCACCTTATCAACACTGATCTCCTTGACATTTCCTTTTTCCTCTACCCATGTATCTGGCATGTTCTGATACAAAGGCAGCGCAGGCTTTTGCCCTTCCATATAAAAGTAAACAAAGAGGCCAGAAATAACCACAGCTATAAAAGCAATAGATATCCAAATTTCAGCTTTCACCCCTTTCTTAGAATCTAAAAAAGCCATACGTTCTTGTTTGGCTGGATAATTTATAAATCTTTCCACAATATTTATATAGTTACATCCTGTCTATTTATCCATGGATTCGAATAGTTTTATCAAAAGAGGCAAGAAGGCAGACCTTTCTATAAACATCATTGTAATTGCCATAATTGCTCTGCTTGTCTTAGTCGTGATCATCTATATCTTTAATTCGCAGACAAAAAAAGTTACAGGCGGATATACTGGTATCACAGACAAGGCATTAGCCCCAAAATGCGAGGGATTCTTGGGCGAGAACGGAAATTGTAAAAAAACTTCCTGTGATCCGAAGGAAGAGTCAGAAGTTCCTCTGCCTGAGAAAGCAGCAGGCTGGCAGGATTGTGATGAAAAAGGCGCAGCTTCATGGAAATGCTGCAAATCAAAAGCCCCTGAAACATAATTGATATCTTACTGACATTATACTCTCCATATTACAACCTCATCAATGATTTCCTCAACTAAACTATGGCAACATGCAAAAGATTTTCAAAGAGGCTAAAATCAGGTTTTCTGACATTAGACGAAGTAGTTAAATTGATTTTAGCGTTAGTGATTAGCGTCTCCTTACTAGTTCTCATTTGGCAAGGCATTGGGTGGTTCATGCCTGAAAAAGTATCAACAGTAGAAGTCAAGAACCTAGCTATTGAGATAACCCAGCTAAGAGATGAGATAGACAACACTAACTGGGAGCCAGGCGATAACAAGATAGTATCAATAACTCTCCCTGTCCAGCTCAAGCAAGGGCTTACCCTAGTTACTTATACTTATTCCAAGGATCTTCCTCCCCCCTCAGAAAAATGCAAGGAAGTCTCATGCTTAGACTTAAAGAAAGGAGGCGCTACAGTCTATGTTCATCCTCTTCCAAAATCCATAGTCTTTGCTAAGAATGAGATAATTTTGCACGGAGACAATAAGATAACTAACCTTAAAATTGACTTGGTAAGAGATGATTCCAAAAACCAATATGTTGCATCAATTCAGCAAATTTCTGAGCAACAACCTATTCCACAAACACAAGAGCCTGCCCCTGATCCTGCTCAAATAACCTAAATTTGAATGAATCTAACATGCATCCTAAACTACTCACCTCTAAAAAAAGCCAGACAAAACCATATGAAGTATTGTATTGGGTAGGGCATTTGCTTATTCTTGTAGGAGTTATATTCCTTCCTTTGTTCGCATTTGCCAACTCAGTCGGCAGCTCATCAGAATTTGACAAGAATTTCATTGCACGTGATCTAGCTCTCTTCATAGATGCAGTACAATCTCTTGATAGCGATGCAGTGATAGAATACCCTGCGCCAAAGGAAATAAAAACATTTGAGCTGAAGCATAATCTGATAAGAGTAGGCACAAAGGATGATTCTAAGCCAGTAGCATATCTTATTCTTGCAGAAAAAAGCAAGGCATATGAGCCTACACTACTTAAGGAATCAAAAATTACACTTGCAGATAACGAGGTTCTTGTGATAAAAAAGCAAGGCAAGATAATAAGCATAGAACAGAAAATTAAAACTATCTGACTAGAGGTCCAAAACTCAAAAAAATGCAAACTAAATCCTATCTCAAAAAAATCCAGAAAAACCTGAATAAAAAAGCTTTAGAGGACATCCCTTTATTGTTCTTCACAGTGATAATCCTAGGTGCAATACTCCTATTTATCGTCCTTATAAAAAATGCCTATCTGACAGAAGCATATGATCTCCATTCAGCAGAGCAAAACTTGGCCTCTAATCTCCTCGGAAACTCTGGATATGGCATGATTATTGAAGATAACAAAATTAAAAGCGCAAGCTCTTCTGCATATCTTTTAGGCAATCTATTGGATACCTCAAAGCTGACTCAGGATTTCCTAAAAGATGTCCTAGACCTAGATCAAACTGAGACTGCATTTAAGATAGAGATATTTGATCTTGCAGGAAAAAGCATATCGGGGCCTTTCTACTCTAATCCTGATAAATTCCAGCTCTATTCTGAGCTTTCTTTCTCATCAAAGTATGATGATACTGAGTCAAAATATCTTGTTAAGCTTCCTGATCCAGACAAATCTATTCAGCTTAAAGATGCAATCTTGGTTATCACAACATCCTATGCTACACACAGATAAAAAACAATAATAAAAAATTAAAAAATGCTAATCACTAAACTAAATAAAAGATCGCAAATCTCAAAAGGTCTGATACTTACTTTAGTTATATTGGCTACTATTATAGTAGCTATTGGCATATTTTTCTTTATCTCAGGCTATGGCACTAAAGTAGAACAAAAAATCACTGCAGAAAACATAAATCTGCAGAATGAGATTCTTCTCTTAAATCTGCTGAAGACAGATGTAGGGCTAGATAGCCGTAAGATCTCAGTTACTGAAACGATAAATTTATTGATGTTTACTGAGAGTGAGAATCCTGATCCTGCTAATCCTCCTCTACAAACTTTGCAAGAATCCGCGGCAGAGTTGATCTCGCGCTTAAGCTCAATCCTTTCAAACTTTGGTTACGATGGAGAGAAAAAAGTCTGGCAGCTTGCATTATACAAGAGCGATAAGACAAACAATGAAATTCATGAAACTCCTTTTTTTACTCTTTCACAAAAATCTGATCTGTCTGGCTTAGATAAACGCACAGGAGAAGCAAAACTAGAGCTTCCAAGCATCTATGAGACTCAAGAGAAAAGTTTCATAATTGAACTAGCAACATTAGAAGATTAGATTATTGTCTTTATTATCAATAACATGAAAAAAAGAAACAGGCTATTAAGGAACAAGCGAGGCTTTGAATCATTTATCCTGGAATACGGGCTTCCGTTCATATTCCTCATTGTAGCTATAACTCTATTCATAAGGATAACCCAGAAAATAGAGTCTCAGCATGCGTTTGTAGGCGAAAAAGCATTTGCCTTATTGACATCAAAAACAGAGCTTAGTGCCCTTGAGCTTAAATATCATGAGCTTGCCAAATATGGTTTATATGGTTCTCTTCATGAGTTTGCCTTCAATGGTGCATTGCCTTCTCTAGCGCTTAAAGAAAAATGCAATGTTATAGATGATTATTCCAAATGGACAAAATACGATGCATCAGAAAAAGAATTTATTCTATGTTATCCTGAAAACAGTCTGCTATCCAATTTAGAAAGCCTATATTCACAAAGATTAACAGCTTTTTTGGCGCAAACGCTTCCAAACTTAAATGCTAAACATGAATTTGAAATAAAATCAGATTTAGATGGTAAGACATTGGCTATCAAAGAAACATCTCAGCAGCAGGCAGTCATCCGCTTCAAAGATACAGGCAAGCTTTCCAGATCAATAAGCCTAGATTATTCCCTACCTTATGACTTTAGCATCTATGGCAGATTGATTGCATTCTCAAAACAATTGATAAACAAATGCCAGGTATATTCTGACCAAAAAATAAATGCATGCATTTCAGCTCAAGTCTCAGATTTCAACAAGAGAAACTCTCTCTCATTAAAATCTATAAACACAGATTCTCCAAGAACATTAAAATTTGACTTGGAAGATAACCCTCTTCCTATATTTGAAAACAGCAAGTTTGGATTAAAGCCGATTATCTACAAATTTGCTCTTGACATTCCTGATCCAAAGCTCAAGATCGAACTGCTTCCTGACCAAGACACTATAGCAACTGGTACTCAGGCAAGATTCCTTCTTACACTTTCAAACATGCCTGAAAAACTGACAGCATTTGCAGATGATTCAATGATTGCATATCTTAAAAAGCAGCAAGGAGAGGAATTTATAAAGATAGAAGGCAGCACAATAGCATTAGGCAACTTGGATTTAGATAAAAATTTAGGAGGCTATATTCTTCCATTCAACACATTTGAGCGAGGCAGCTTCATCTTATCAATTTTGGTTCTAAAAGATTTGGATTTTGCAAGATTAAAACAAACTGAGGAATATGCAAGCAAAGCATTTGATGTAATTGCTGTAGAACAATAAAACATATAAATAACACTTGATATATCAAAATAATTCTTTTCATAAAACACAAAATACAACCAATAACTCAGGTGACAAAGTGATAAAGCTGCCATTGGAAGAGATTCTCTACAAGATCAAGGAAAAAACTTCCCTTTCAGACCATGAGATAAACCAGAAGATAGATGACAAATTGGTACAGCTTTCTGGCCTGATAAGCAAGCATGGCGCAGCTCATATAATTGCAAACGAACTTGGTGTAAATCTTTTTGAAGCAGTTTCTGGGCAATTGCAAATAAACAGATTGCTTCCTGGAATGCGCAACATAGAGACAAAAGGCAAAGTCCAGAGAATATTTGAAGTTCGCGAGTTCCAATCAAAAACCAGGACAGGAAAAGTAGGAAGCATAATGCTGGGAGATGAGACAGGAACAATCAGGATAGTATTCTGGAACAATCAAGCAGACCTGATCTCTCAACTAAAAGAAAATGATGTTCTCTCTCTAAGCGATGGCTATGTCCGCGAAAATCTTGGAAGAAAAGAGATCCATCTTAATGACAGGTCAAAAATTTTCATCAACCCTGAAGGCATAACAATCGGCGAGATAAAGAAATTTACTTCAACCAGAAAAAAGATCGCCGAGCTAAGAGAACAGGATGAAAATATAGAGATCCTCGGCACAATAGTGCAGGTATTTGACTTAAGGTTCTTTGAAGTCTGCCCTACCTGTAACAAAAGAGCAAGACAGCATCAAGATGGTTTCTTATGTGAAGAGCACCAGAAAGTCACTCCAAACTATTCTTATGTAATGAACCTGATACTAGATGATGGCAGCCTGCCAGACGGAACTATAAGAGTAGTATTATTCAGAAACCAGGCAGAGAGATTGCTAGGAAAAACTCCTCAGGAGCTTCTTGTCTATAAAGATTCAGCAACCTCATTTGACGAGACAAAGAATTCTTTGCTTGGCACAATAGTCAAATTTATCGGTAAAGTCAACAAGAACCAGATGATGGACAGGATAGAGTTTGTCTCACAGCTTGTATTCCCAAATCCAAATCCAGAGGATGAGATAAAAAGATTGGAAAAAGAGATTGCTGCGCAATAATTCTATACCATATATACACATAAATTTCCTAAAAAGTGACGGCAGCCAATTTTTGCGAGCACAAATAATAGTGACTAAAATAAGTTACGACGGGCAATGACAACTAATTACACCTCCACTAACACATCACGCAATAATCTTCTAGTACCACATCTAGCAACTAAGCGTAGAGGAGGAGTAACTCTTTGATATTCTAAGCAAGTGGTCGCAGGCTGCCGTCACTTTTAATCTGTAAAGATTAAGGCGACTCGTGAATTCTATATAATATATACACCTAATTTAAATTCTAGCTTTTCTTATCTCATATTATGCTCTTCAAAACTCATCTCATGTTTGGAATATTCCAGATTACATTGCTTTACTCTATCTTCCCATCGCTCATCACAAACCATAACATCTACTCCCAAATTATTTTCTGCGTGATTTTATTAACCTCAACATCATTGCCAGACATCGACACAAAAGACAGCAAGATCAGCAGAAAAATTCCAATAATTCCAACAATAATCTCAATTTTCACAATTCATCGCGGAATTATCCATTCAATCTATCCAATAATTATCCTCTCTGCTGTTTTATATCAGTACAGCAGTTTCTATACCTTGGCATTTATCCTCGGCTATTCATCACACTTGATACTAGATGCCTTAACAATACAAGGCATAAACTTTCTCCATCCATTTGCGCAATTTCATGTAAAAGGCTTCATCAAAACAGGCTCAATATTTGAGCTGATTCTTTTTATTTCATTAATTGCTATTTCTGCAGTTCTAGCCATTTCCACTGGACATCTTTAATCTCTATTTTAATACAGATAAACCTCTTTAAAGGCAATTTGCAGGGGAGCACTGGACACTGGACATTCTTGGTCAGAATTTATAAACCCCAGAGCCCTATCAATATACAGCATGTAATGACATGCATGTTGAGAAAGACTCTGCAACTTCACGAAAACGCAGATGTTTTTAACTCAAATTTTGAAGATCGTTTTTAGCAATAAAAGCGATTTTACAAAACCCCACTCCCCTGGCTGCAACCCAAGTTGCAGCAATTTTTCTCTTTTTAAAGGGAAAAATAAAGGGAGTTGAAACAAACCGAAAAGAAAGGAGGACAGAAAATGTCAACAAACAACACACCAAACCTGCCAGAGGCAAAATTCAGTACTGGCGCAATAACAGCAACCGTATGGAAAAACCCATCACAATTTGGAGATGATTTCAGGACAGTTGCTTTAGAGAGAAAATATAAAGACAAAGATGGCACATGGAAAAGCACAAACAGCATGAAGGTCAATGATCTTCCAAAAGCATGGCTAGTGCTTCAGAAAGCATATGAGTTCATAGTGCTTAAGAACAACGGCACAAATGCAGCTTCTTCATTCAATGAGCATATGAGTACAACTTCTTATGTCGAAGAACAGATTGCTTAATTTTTTTATTTTTAAGCATAACAAAAAACAATAAACTTAAAAAAAGGTGAAACTAATGAGACCAAGAAGAAATGAACAAGAACAGGAATTGATAGAAGTCAGCTTAGAGCCTGGCGAAGACGGGAAAGTCGAGATCATGATCGAACCTCAAAATGAGATAAAAACAAAAAAGCAGATTGCACTTATAGATCTACCTGGAGTAGGCCCTGCTACAATCGAGAAGCTTGAAACTGTAGGATATACTGATATTATGTCTGTGGCAGTCGCAACACCTGGAGAACTTATAGACGCAACCGGAATGACAGATTCTGCAGCAAAAAGATTGATTGCAATTGCTAGAAGCTCATTAGAGATGGGTTTTGAAAGCGGCGAAGAACTCTTAAAAAGACGTGAACTTGTTGTAAAAATTTCAACAGGCAGCAAATCGTTTGACCAGATGCTTGCTAACGGCGTTGAAACAGGTGGCATTACAGAAGTTTTTGGAGAGTATGGCTCTGGTAAATCACAGCTTGCTCATCAGCTTGCAGTAAATGCTCAGCTTCCTCCTGAAAAAGGTGGAGTAAATGGCACAGTTGTCTGGATAGATACTGAAACAACATTTAGACCTGAAAGAATTAAGCAGATTGCTTTAGCTGCAGGTTTAGACCCACAAGTTGCATTAAGCAACATCAAGGTCGCAAAAGCATACAACTCAGACCATCAGATGTTATTGGCAGAAAAGATTGAAGATCTGATAAAAAAACAAGGCGTCAATGTAAAGCTAGTTATCGTTGATTCATTGACTGCACATTTTAGGGCAGAGTTTGTCGGTCGTGGTACATTAGCAGAACGTCAACAAAAACTTAACAAGCATATGCATGTCTTATCAAAGAACGCAGATCTGTATAATTTTGCAGTCTATGTTACAAACCAAGTCATGGCTCGACCAGATGTGTTCTTTGGTGATCCAACTCAAGCAATAGGCGGCCATATTGTTGCACACAACAGCCATACTAGAGTCTATGTGCGCAAAGGCAAGAAAGGCACTAGAGTAGCTAAATTAGTCGATAGCCCATGTCTAGCAGATGGAGAAGCAACTTTCCAGCTGACAACTGATGGGATAAGGGATGTTTAGCTCCCTTATTTTTTTTGTTTTTATAATCTCGACAAAGATATGGAAAATTCTTGTTTAAAAACTAAATTATACTTTTTTAGTGATAAGTATGAAACCAATTAAAAATAAAAAAGAACAGCATCTTGAAAAGCAATTTCTTGAAGTTATAGGACTTATTAAGAAAGCTAAATCTAATGCACTTAAAACTGTTAATACAGAACTCATAACATTATATTGGAAAATTGGAGAATATATCTCTCGGAAGATTCAGATAGCAGAATGGGGCGAAGGTGTCGTAATACAACTCGCTTCTTTTATTCAAGCTAAATGCCCTGAATTTAAAGGTTATTCTGATAAGAACCTCTGGCGAATGATGCAGTTCTATGAAACCTATAAAAATACAAAACTCTCAGCACTGCTGAGAGAAATTAGCTGGACGAATAATCTTCTCATACTTTCTAAATCTAATACACCTGAAGAAAGAGAATTTTACTTAAATTGATGCATTAAAGAGAAATATAGCTCTAGAGAGTTAGAAAGGCAAATAGATTCTGGGCATTATGAAAGGAGTATTCTCTCTGGAAAGAAACTCTCACCGGTGGTGAGAGAATTAAAGCAGGATCTTGCTAAGATATTTAAAGATACTTATATCTTAGATTTTTTAAACCTGCCAAAGAACCATTCTGAAAAAGATCTACGAAGCGCCTTAGTTGAAAATTTTAAGCATTTTGTATTAGAGTTTGGAAAAGACTTTGCTTTTGTTGGAGAAGAGTATAGGATTTCAGTTGGCAATAATGATTATTTTATTGACTTATTATTCTATCATAGGGAATTAAGGTGTCTTGTTGTGTTTGAACTGAAAATTGATGATTTCAAGCCTGAGTATTTGGGAAAATTAAATTTTTATCTTGAAGCGCTTGACAGAGATGTAAAAAAGAAGCATGAAAATCCTTCTGTAGGAATAATATTATGCAAAAGCAAGGATTTAGAAGTTGTAGAATATGCCTTAAGTAGAAATATGTCTCCAGCTCTTGTCTCTGAATATAAAACAAAATTGATTCCAAAGAACTTGCTGCAAAATAAGCTACATGAATTATTTATTCAGGAAGAAGAAAAGCTTAACTGAATCATTCTAAATAAATCCTAATCCAAAAATAAAACCCAAGAAAAAAACTAAATAAAAAAAACAAAAACTTCTCTACAACTCGTTTATTGTCACAACATTGACACTTGTTTCGCCTGGCTTTACTTTTGAGTCCATACCAACAACATGCTTGACTTTTACTTCTTCAGCGATCTTTGTCAATGGCCTGTCAATGCTGCCGTCTAAGACAATTGCATAAAGCTCTGTGTTCAGGCTTTTAATCGTTGTAGCTAGCTCAGTCAATGGGACTTTGCCAAGTATATTCAACGAATTATCAAGCACATAAGCTCCTCTTGTGCCTATAAGATCTTCAAGCATTGTCTTGAATGATTTCTTCTCTTCCGGAGAAAAATTTGTCCTTGGCGTTGCAGCCATCGGCCTTTTCACGAATCTATATGGCTGCTGAGATTGCTGACCTTGCATTGAAGAAGGTTGTCTTGAAAAGCTTGGTCTTGGTGCAGTTTGTGGCTGCGGTTGCTGAGAGAAACTTGGCTTTGAAACAGTTATCTCAATATCTGGCTCTCCTACTTCCTTTTTATCGGAAAATTTATGGGCAGGCTTGCTTTGCTGAGTAACTCCTAAATCCATCCTAGCTTGTTCTGCAGTTATTCTGCTTCTTAATGCCATATGGATTTCTTTTTTTGTGATTTCTTCAACTTCCTTGCCATCAGGAGCTTTTGTCACAAAATCAATGTCAGATACAGTAAGCAATTCTTTCAATATCAGGTCTCCCCCTCTATCTCCATCAACAAAAGCAATAAGCTCTTTCTTCCTGCTTAATTCTATCACTGTCTGCGGTACACTTGTTCCGTTGATTGCAATTGAGTTCTTGATTCCATGCTTCAGTAAGTTTATGACATCTGCTCTGCCTTCTACAACTATTACTTCATCACTATCATCAACAGCAGGACCTGCAGGCAATCTGTCTTTCCCATATTCAACAATCTCCATGACTCTTACAGAAGATGCTACTTCATCAGCAAGCTCCTGGCTGTCTGGCATTGTTGTGTCCTGTAATTGCTTTAATAATTCCTTTGCCCTTTCGATGACAAACTTTCTCTTTGAAATCCTGACATCTTCAATATTTGTTACTCTTATCTTTGCATTGCAAGGACCAATTCTCTGTATGATCTCTAAAGCAGCTCCTACTATTGCAGTTTCTGCCTTGTCTAATGAACTTGGAATTATTATCTCTCCTTGTGTCTTGCCGCTTCTGGTATCGACATTTACCTCTATTCTTCCAATTCTTCCTGAGCGCTGCATCTCTCTCAGTTCAAGATCTGCTCCTAACAAGCCTTCTGTCTGGCCAAAAATTGCGCCTATGACATCTGGCCTATCAACCACGCCTTCTATAACTATAGTTGAATGAACTATATATTTTGAACTTACTGGACTTATTTTTCCCATGTTACTCTCCTCCTCTCACTGTTTTATTTTAGTATCACTCTTTTGAAAATTCTCAAAGAAGCAGCTAACTTGCAACCAAACTCACATTTAATTACTTAAACTATTGTACTTATCATATCTTAATCCAAGTACCTTAACAGAACAAGAACATATCCTAACTAATAACTGTTAATATACTCTAATTCAATTAACCATCTATTAGTAAACCGATAAACATGAACTTGCCCTATGCGAATTTGATGTTTTATTTGCTTTATACTAGCTGCTTTGAGTAAATAATCGTGATATAGGCATTTACGCCCAAATAAAGGTATTGGTGCCCGTAACACTAACTCTCAGACTCATTGCCTGATTTCCGAAAAAAATAAGCTCTCTTTCGGCGGCTAGAAGATAGTAGCATCTTCTTTTTGCCTGAATCTAACGCTCAACCGAGGACTCTCGTGACGGGCTGTAATACACGTTTGTGTCTCTTAATCATGGCTTAGTACGTTTGTACTGCTCTTAAAAGGACCCATACGCATATATTTTTGTAATTCTAACTAAAGCATGAGCCATATTTAAATATTGTGGCTGATTTGAGTAACACTACTCTACAATAGTTAAACTACCAAAACCTTTAAATATAAGTTCCACTTTCCAATAGTAACATAATCAGTTCGAATTGGGGGCATTATTTTCATTGTTATCTAAACACCTCTTTTCCCCNNCAAGAGCCCTTAATCAGGGTTTTTAATAAAGTGGAAATTCTTAAGAATTCTTGTTAACGTTTTTTCCCATATTAAATATTGAACATTATCGTTTTAAGTACACAATTTTTAATGATGATAAAGAAGGTATTTTTTCACATTAAGATATGTCTCCTGATTTCCGAGATACCATTTTTAGACACTTATTCCTATCCGAATAATCTCCCTCCTTTGGTAATGTATCACAATAATCTGGTTTTAACTTATCAATTGCATATGCCATTATACAATGATATTTATTGCCACTAAAACCACTATCACTCAAAGAATGTGATATGCTTAAATTATTAGATTCTATAAGGTCACAATGAGATATATCATTTGTGTATTTGGCAAAAGAAGTAATGCATGTTGCAGCAAAATCATCTTGTGTAGGGATTATTGTATCCTTATATGGTGTTTTACAATAATCATCACCCTTAAAACCTATAAATGTATTCAGATTCCGTTTTGAATCTAAACAAAAAGAGGGGTCATTAGATTTTGCATATTCAATATATAACTCATTAAATTCTCTCCCACAACTTTCATACTTAAACAAACTAGAAATAAGTATAAGTTTAATTAACGTTGTCAAAATGAAAAAAACTGCGATTATTATAACGATAATCTTGAATATCTTCTTAATATAATCATTTGTAATCTTTAATTCAATAAATGAATATGCCATTACCAAAAAAAGCGTTATTATTACAACAGAACAATATGATACAACTTTATACAGACTTTCACTATTCATAATCAATAGGTATATCAAATTATTTGTAAAATTTACGACAACAGTTGATGGAAGTAAGAATAACAGAAATAACCACAATTTCTTTTTAATAATATTAATAAAATCAAGCATAAATACCTTATAAATAATGTATTTAATAAAACTTGCGTTTTGCTAAAGTTCCAATTCTAATAAAAGTTTTTTTGAATTGCACACAACACATTTTAAATACCCCTTCTATTTTATCGTCTTAATATGGGCAGACGCGGCTATAGAGAAGAATGGAAGACATTTGGTAATGTGTTTGATGAGTTTACGATTCAGACACTTAAGAAGTTCTGCACACAAAGACATTTTGATGGTATCGAAAGCCCTATCTCTATAGGGAAAGAAGCAAACATATTTACTGCGATTAAAGACGACCATAAGATAATCCTCAAGATCTATCGCTTAGAAACATGCGATTTCAACCAGATGTATACCTATATCCGTTCAGATCCACGCTACCAGAATCTTAAAAAAAACCGAAGGCAGATAATATTTTCATGGGCTCAAAGAGAATTCAGGAATCTCTTTAAGGCAAGGGAAGCAGATGTCTCTGTCCCAACACCTATTAGCTATCAAAATAATGTTTTATTGCTGGAATATATCGGTGATGAAAATCCTGCGCCAAAATTAAAAGATTCTGCTCCTAAAAATCCAAAAAAATTCTTTTCTCTGTTGTTAGAAAACATGAAAAAGATACATTCTGCAGGCATGGTGCATGGCGACCTCTCAAGCTTCAACATCTTGAACCACAATGAAAAGCCTGTGATAATAGATTTTTCCCAAGGGACAATGCTTTCCTGCCATAATGCAGATGAATATCTTAAGAGAGATATAAAAAATGTAGTGAATTACTTCAACAAGCAGGGATTGAAATTAGATGAAGATGATGTATATAAGAAGATAACTGCTGCTGCTAAAAATAAATAGCTTTCCGATTAAAGATAACTACTTAAAATAATATATAACTCATATCCTATTTTATCGTCTATTTATCGCCAAAAAACCATAAGCTTTTAATAAGCACAGCCAAGAAATACTAATTAGCATAATAAAACCAAATAACAATCAGAAAATAACTCAAAAACTGAAATAGATGATATTGACTTAAAATGCCAAGACAAAAGAAAACAAAGAAAGAAGAAACAGATAGCCTTATCGACGAATCTGTAGTTTCAGAAAAAACAGCTGAATTAGACAAAGCTATAGATGATTCTCTCCTCTTACATCAGGCAGATGAAACTGATGCATCTATAGAAGAAAAAGATGAAGACTCAAACTTAGATGATTCTCCTATTCAAACAGCTGGTCAGGAATTCACTTATGAAATAAAAATACCAAAAGACAGGATTGCAGTCTTGATAGGAAAATCAGGCGAGACAAAAAAGAAAATAGAATCAGAGACGCACATAAAGCTTAACATAAACTCAAAAGATGGCGATGTTACTATTTCTGGTGAGGATGCTCTTGGGCTATATACCGCAAGAGAAGTTGTAAGGGCAATAAGCCGAGGCTTTAACCCTGAATATGCTCTTCAACTGCTAAAATCTGATTATTCATTTGAAGTATTTAATGTAATAGATTATGTCGGCAAGAATAAGAATGCCATCCTTAGGTTAAAAGGAAGAATTATCGGCAAAGATGGCAAAGCACGAAGGATTATTGAAGAGCTTACTGAAGCAAACTTATGTGTTTATGGCAAAACAATTGGCATCATCGGTGAGATAGAGAATGTCAGCATCGCAAGACGCGCTGTGCAATCATTGTTAAGCGGAGCTCCGCATGCTAATGTATATAAATGGCTTGAGCACAGAAGAAAAGAGCTCAAGATGAAGAATATGATTGAAAGGCAGATCTAAATTAGCACAAATGCTAAAACATCAACCAATATTTTGCGAGCACAAATCTAAAAACACAACCAAGTAGGGTCGGGCAATGTCATTTAATCTAACACTTATATATACACAATCATTAAGCTCTTCTAATATCACATCTAATTTCCAAACATAGAGGAGACACAACTTATTGCATTAACACAGCGAGTGCTCGCAGGCTGATGTTTTGGCATTGTTTAATGCAACTTAATACGCTTAAAAAGCAAATAAATATAAATAAGCAGATTTCTCTGGATGGATGTACTAAATATATTGTACGATAAATTTAATGATATATCTCTAGTATAATTAAAATTAACATAATATTTTTAATTGTCAACTTCAATATAAAAAAGGTGTTTACTTAAATGGCACAGACTAAGCTTTCAGATGTCAATGATTCCAATAAGGCAATAGCTCATGAGCTTGCAAAAAAGCAGAGAGACATAAGTGTGAGCCAATTCTTTGAAAAAAATCGCCACCTATTAGGTTTTGATAATAAGAAAAAAGCTCTAATGACAACCATTAAAGAAGCTGTAGATAATTCTTTAGATGCATGCGAGGAAGCAAGAATATTACCAGAAGTCAGCATTGAAGTCATCGATATGGGCAATGACCGCTTCCGTGTCATTGTTGAGGATAATGGTCCAGGCATAGTCAAAAAGCAGATCCCTAATATTTTTGCAAAGCTTCTTTACGGCTCAAAATTCCATTCTATGAAACAGCAAAGAGGACAGCAGGGCATTGGTATCAGCGCAGCTGTATTATATGCGCAATTAACTACTGGACGCCCGGCTAAAATTGTTTCCAAGATCCATCCAAAAGAGCCTGCGCATTATTATGAGCTTCACATCAACACAAATGAAAACAAGCCAGAAATAGTAAAAGAAGACCAGGTAGAATGGAACAAAGAGCATGGCACAAAGATTGAGATAGACTTAGAAGCAAGCTACCAATCTGGAAATCAATCTATAGATGAGTATCTCAAAGAAACTTCTATCGTAAATCCTCATGCAACAATCATCTACACAAATCCAAAAGCAGAGCAGATAATATTTCCTAGAGCAACACAGGATCTTCCTGCACTGGCGCAGGAGATAAAGCCGCATCCGTATGGAGTAGAGCTTGGTATGATGATCCATATGCTCAAAGATACAGAAGCAAGAACTTTGCAAAGCTTCTTATCAACAGAATTTACAAGAGTAGGGTCTGGAACTGCAAAACTGATCTGTGAAAACTCAGCATTGCTTCCAAATACAAGACCAAAAGATGTTACCAGAGAAACTGCAGAGAAACTCTTCCAAGGCATACAAAAGACAAAATTAATAGCTCCTCCAACTGATTGCATCTCTCCTATCGGGCAGGAACTTCTTGAGCGCGGATTGAAGAAAGAAGTCAACGCAGAATTTTACGCAACTACTACAAGACAGCCAGCAGTCTACCGTGGAAACCCATTTGTCGTCGAAGCTGGAATTGCATATGGCGGGCAGCAGCCTGCTGAAGAATCTATCCGTGTAATGAGATTTGCTAACCGTGTTCCATTATTATACCAGCATGGGGCATGCGCAGTCACCAAATCAATTGTGCAGACAGCATGGAGAAATTATGGGATGTCACAATCAAGAGGCGCTCTTCCTATAGGGCCATGCACTGTTATTGTGCATATTGCATCTGTCTGGGTTCCGTTCACAAGCGAAAGCAAGGAAGC
>DUGA01000016.1 GCA_013331615.1 Candidatus Woesearchaeota archaeon
ATTATAAGTTCACTTTTTATTGCTTTAGTTTTGTTCATTGTGCTTGTCAGAAAGGCATTGTCTACAAAACAAAAGCTTGCTGTTATCTATGCGCATATATTCTTCTTAGTGTTTCCTATAATCTATTATTTCTTCTTTCGTGGCTGCCAGTCATTTTTCAGTCAGTGCGAGAAGACAAAAGCTGTCTTTATCATGCTGCTGCTGACAGCTTTATTGGCTTCAGTTCTTGTCTCAGTGATTGCTCCGTTTCTATTTTTAGGCAGATATATCAGGAAGTCAAGAGTTGCAACAATGCAGAATGCAGGAGCTATGGTTAATTTTGTTGCTAAGTATTCTAAAAAATTATCTATTAAAACACCTAAAGTGTATATCCTTGATTCGCAGAAGCCAGAAGCGTTTTCATTCAATCTTTTTAAGAGCAAGATTTTTATCTCGCTCGGGATGATTGAATTACTCAGCAAGAAAGAGCTTCATGCAGTGTTGTTGCACGAATTAGGACATATAAAGAACAATTCCTCTGTATTGAAATTCTCATTTATGCTCTTCAAAAGATTCAGTCCGTTGGCAATGTTTGGCAGCAATAGAATCGCAAATCAACTGGATGAGCATGAATGCAATGCAGATTCTGTTGTTCTAGAATATCAGAAAAAGGCAAAGCATCTTGTGAATGCAAAGATGAAAGTGGAAGAGTTCGGGAAGTTTGATTAAAGAGAAAAATATATTATGCAGCTCGTTTATCCATGATATGATGGAATCTTTCTCTTGCGCACTCTTTAATATACCCAATATCTGCTCCTAATGCTCTAGCTGCTTCATGCTCTTGAGCAATTGTCAAGCCAAAGGAGACAGGATCATCTGTGCCAAGAACTATTTTTATCCTTTTTCCATCACTATCTCGATAATCAGTCAAAGTTCTTAATGGATGTTGTTCATATTCTGCTAGTATATGCGGAATAACTCTCGCGTTGCTCGTTGGGCAGTTTTCTATATATATACCTCTGCTGGCTAATTCATGCATTAACATAGGATCTTTAGCTGCAGCTATCCCATGTCCAATTGCATTTGGATTTAATTCTAATGCATCATAAATTCCTTTTGGACCAATGGATTCGCCTGCATGTATCGCAAGATCAGGAAGATAAGCTCTGAACCTCTTAATGTATGGCACTACTGCCTTGAGATCTCCTTCTACTTCAAGACCAAGAACATCAAGGCCTGTAAAATTGTCTTTGTAATTCAATTGCTCAAATAAATCAATAAGCCAGTCAAGCTTCTGAAATGAATTATCTCTGGGTGTTCTTGAGATGCCAAATCTCAGCCCAAATTCATGCTCTGGAAGAATTTGTCTTGCCATGTTCATGCCTTCTACCATGGCATTTAAAATTTCTGTTGCAACCAATTTATATTCTGTTTCTGTCTCTGCTTTTCTTCCGGTGTTTGTCAGATAATCTTTGATCAATGATAATGGGGAAACCCTCATCTCAAAATATTTTGTTTCTGTTCCTGCTTGCAAAAAAGCAGCCATTGTGAGATACCTTATTGCATCAGTGCTGACAAAGGCTTTTCTTGCCTGAACGACTGTATCATAGAAAGGATCCCAACCTTTTTCTCCAAGCTGCATCACAACTAAATCACTTATCTCAGAAACATTTAATGTTCTTCCATCTTTCTTTAGTGCTTGTATATCAAAACGCTGTGCAGCTCTTGCAATATCCAAAGGAGGGATGCTTGCTTCAAGATGCCTGTGGAGATCGAATAATTCAGTTGCTTCTACCATGTTGGTCTCTTGTTTTGGTTTCAATCTGATAATCAAAATTGAATCTATCCTTATATGCTTTCTTTAATTCCTCAGCTATGACTCTTGCTTGCTGATCAGGATTGTACAATGTTATCTTATTTATTCCTGTAGTGGTATCTATCTCAATTACATGGACGTTAAGGCCATCTGTGCTTTTGAATTCCTCATCTAAAAGCAACTCATCAAATTCGCTGTTGGATCTTCTGAGAAATCTTGTATGTGCCATAGTCATCCTTTCTGTAGGCTTTTCTCCCCTGCCTAATGCATCATCTAATCTCTTTTTTCTATCTCTTATCCTATACCTTGCTTCATCCTCAAGGCAGTTAAAACTAAACAGGTAAAGATCCTTGACTCCTTGCATCCTAGCAAGCTCATATATATCATCTCTGTTATCTCTGCCTGCAAATGTTGCATCTAAAACAGGACCTTGATGGTATCCCATTGCATGAGTAGTAAGCCTTCCTACTTCATCATATACAAGCTGCCTTTCTTGTCTGGATACCCATCTGTCTCCGGCGACCATGGCAGCAGCAACATCCTGATATTCTTCTTTTATCTTATCTGACCTTATAATTGCAGGCTTTGTTCCAAATATTCCTGCTGCTGCAAGAATCTCTCTTGCAATTGTCTTTCCTGTTGCAACCTTTCCCATAAACATGTAAGCAGAATAATTATTTCCTTGTTCTGCCCTCTGGTGCACCAATCCTTTCTTTGCCTGCACAAAATATCTTATCCCGTCTAAGGTTGGCCAGGACTCTATCATGACGTATCTCTTCTTTCCACGCTCTGCAAAATCCTCATTTGCCATCCTGATAAGAGCTTCATTACATGCTACTATCTTGGTGTCATCTTCAATCCCTTTATGCAGATCCTGCCATGGATTTGTCTGGCTCAGATGGATGACATGGATCTTGTCTTTATGCTCATCATAAAATTGCATTATCTTTCTGTTAAATTTATCCAAATTATCCTGTCTTGCAGCTTCACTTTTTGCTTTGTCTTCAGGAGTTCCCTGTTTCATAAGCCTGTTTTTCTCTATCTCCATAAAATCAAGCAAAAGATGCGCAGTATCAAGATTAAATCCCAATTTGTATCCTGTCTTGGTGTGCACATGATGATATAACTCAATCAATTGTTCAGGTGTAACTCCTCCTGTTTCAATCGTAAACGTGACATCTTTTTTATTCTTAACAATATATTCGGCAATTTCTGCCATCCTTTCCTTATATCTTTCCCAATCATTGCCTTCTAGAAATACACCTGGCATTGTAACATGCATCGTTAGATATTTTATGCCTGCTTCAGCAGCTACATCAACAGTTCTTAATATGTCTTCAAGACTAGCTTCATGACAGTTCCATGCCACACTTTTTTCTCCTAATTGTAGGGTCTTAACCGAAGAATCCTTGTATCTTTTAGGCTGCACCAACCAATTGAAATCAAATTCAAGAAATCCATTCTTATCAGGTTCTTGATGCTTGCCTTTCATAAAAGGCGTATGCATAATAACATCCAAACCATTATCTTTATATTCTTTTATTTCCCTTAAAAAACCTTCCATCTCCTCTGGCTTTGGAAGTTCTGAAAACTGTTGAAAATGATATTCAAGAAAGCCGCCGTTAATTGCCTGACCCCATTCTGGAAGATCGCCATTGCTGCTTAAGAAATACAAATTGCCAAATATTCCTTTTGACTGAGTTCTTCTATTTGTAGGAAATCCATTGACTAACTCTTTAGTATCTTGTGTCATTCACAAAAGAAGTCTGTGGTTATTTAAAAATATTGTGCCTGAAACTACTCTTAAATGGTCATTATCTTTATTTATCTATTAATATTTTATTTCTCTTATCATTCTTCAACAATAACCTTGCCAGAGAACATTCCCATGCTGCATGTTATCGGACCTTCACCAACTTTATCTGGCATGGCTTCAAGCGCAACTTCACCATTTTCAGGCAGTTCTTTGTAAACTTTTATGCTTGGCATCACTAATGTCCTACCGCAGCCAGTATTGTCTATGCTCTTTATATTGAATTTTGCAGGAATGCCTTTCTTCAATTTAATGACAGATGGCTCATACCTGTCGCTGTAGATGTTCATGCTAATCTCTTGTATGCCGTCTTTTACTGTGGCTGCAACAGGCGCTGCATTCTTTTGATCAGCGAGTTTTTGCAAGTAAGGGTTGCCTATCCTAGGTTTTTCTTGAGGTTCTGAAGCATCATTTGAGCAAGAGCTAAGCATTAATATGACTGATATTAT
>DUGA01000064.1 GCA_013331615.1 Candidatus Woesearchaeota archaeon
TGTGGCGCTAATCTGTTATTTTCCGGGCCTTTAACTATCTCGATCAATGTTGGCTTAGCAGTAGCATCTGTTAATAATTGCTTTTGTTCAGCTGTTAATTCAGTTCCCTTTAATACCGAATGCGCGATATCTGTCAAATAAACATAATCTTTCGGTCTTGCTCTTGCTTTATCTTCCCTGAATACCGTTGCTTCTATCCTGAAATCTATTGCTTCTCTGTCCAAAGCACTTAAAGCAATACTGTCAACAAATCTTTGTCCTCGTAATTCATGCCCAGAAGCAATCGTGCTTCCATCTTTTCTCAATTCTTTAAATCCTTCCAATTCAACATATCCAATATCATGCGCTAGCGCTGCTAACGTATCTAAATCCTGCTCATGGCTGATTTCTTCTGCACTCAATAATTCTCTTGCAGCAGCATTCTCTTTATAGAATTTGTCAATCTTTGCCTTTACGTCATTGACAACATTGTTCCAGTGCACTATGCTGTGATATCTAACTTCCCTACCTTCAGACTTTAGCTGATCATTTACAAATCCAGCAATCCCTGCCTCGAGTGTTTTTTTTGCAGCAGCTCTTATCTGTGCGTCTTTTATGCCCTCAACTTTCTTTCCGTCAATTTCTCCTCCATCAATTATTGCATCTAGCTGCTTTACTGCATCAGAATTTCTGACAGAAGCAGTGACCAATGACCTCATAACTTCTCTTACCTCACTTGCTGGCAATCCTTTCTCTCTTAATCTCTTGTCAGCTCTCTCAAGTTCTTCAGCTGTTACAGATTGTCCTTGGGATATTACCTTAACTTGTACATCCGCGATTATTGCATTTATTACAGTTGCTTTCTGCTCAAGCACAGTATCTATAGCAGCTTTTATCTTTCCATCTCTGAATTCTATTTCTTTCAGCTCCTCTAACATTCCAATCGCTTTTTCAGAGCCGCGTATAAATCCGTTGTTATCATAAAATCTTAGACTATATCCCGCATCTGTCTTTACAATCTCAACAAAGCTTGCAGTTATTCCTCCTTCAACAACTCTTGGATTTATTGCTACCAAATTAGGGCTAGCAGCTGTAGATAAAACACCAGGATTCTGCGCAGCAAATGTATTGAGAGGGTTTGCAAGATCAATATTTTTATTTAATTCCTGTGCTTCTAATCTGTTTACAACTTCTAAATCTCTGGCTCTTTCTCCTATCTTTTCAGCAGCCTCTCCATCTCTGCCTTCTAAGAAACTTTCAGCTTGTGCAATATCTCCAAGCCTTTGGCTTTGCGGCGGAGTTTTGCTGTCAACATGTGTTAAAATGGTCTGCGCATTTGGCTCTGCAAATCCATCATCTATTTCCCTGGCAGCCTCTGCAGCAGCCTCTTCAATAACTGCATCAGCAGCCTGAGGCGCAGCCTGCTTAAATGACTGTCTGAGTGCAGGATGTGTTGCTGGCAATGCGCAAGGATTTGTGCAGCCAACCACGCCTAATTTCTTCTCCAGATACTCCTGCACCATACTTTCTTTATTATCAAACTTAAAACCGTATTTGCTTTCTGCATTATTCAAGCCGCGNNGCTCTGGACTCAATTCTGCAAATTTCTTATCCTCATCGATACGCTTCTCTAAATATGCTTTTACTGCCTCTTCTTTTAATTTTTGCTTGAGCTTATCTGCTGCAGGCGATGGCTTATCTGCAGATTTTTTTGCATTTTCCCTTAATTCTTTAGCATTTTTTAATGCATCTCTTTTGCTTGTCTCGATAAGCTTCTCTGTCCTTGCGACAGCATTCAGTGTCTCATCTAACTCTTTAGAAGTGCGCAGCTCAGCAATCCTTTCTTTCTGCGCAATTGAAAGTGAAGGTATCTCATTTGTTTTTGCAATCCTCTCCAGTTCAGATAAGACTGCAGGTTTCTCAGTAATTCCTGATTGTTGGAGCTTTTCTACAAGCTCGATAGGGATTCCTGCTTCTCTTAACCTATTCAGGTCAAGATATGCTTGCCCATAGATTAAATTAAGATCACTGACTCCAGATGGCGTAATTGTTTGGCTTTCAATGAGCCTGTGGAAATCTGATTCGCTGCCAGCTATTGCAATTAGATCAGACTTATATTTTTCATAAAGCATCCCTTTTAATTCAGCAGTTAATTCATCAGCAGGAGTTTTAGAATATTCCTTGCCTACTAAATTGCCTATCTTTGCCTGCAATTGCCCAATCTGCTCTGCTGTTGCCTTTTGCTTAGCATCTAATTCAGCCATTCGTGCAGTAAATTCTTTGCCTGCCTGAGTTTCTGTCTGCTTTGCACTTGTTTGCAGGTAAGTTTCGCCAACCGGCACTATCAGATTTTTTGCCTGGGCAGCAAGTTCTAGAACAGTATTAACAGCTCTTGCATCTAATGCATCTTGATTTTTAGCCTTGAAATCAATTAAGCTCTCAAGCATGACCTGTGCCTCTGCAGCTGACAATTTCTTCATGATTTTACTGATGCTATCAATTGCTGAATCTGTCTGCCCTTTTGTCAATTCGCTGCCTGATGCAGAGTTTTCAATCTTTACAGCAAGAACAGCGATCTCTCTTGCAGCTTCCCTTGCTTTTGCATTATCTGTCCTGAAATAAGTTTTGGCAAATCTCTCCTGCACTGGCATTGTCCTGTCTGTTATCTTTTGGAAAGAATCTTTCAGCATATCCTTTTTAGCATCAGCGACATCTGCCTTAAAGTCTCTCTTAGCTTCTAATCCTTTCTTAACATCTTCTCCATCTGTGCCAGAAATCTTAGCATTCCATTTTGCTCCTGCATCTCTTAGCTTTTGCACTCTCTCAAGCAATTTTTCTTTTCCTTTATATCCAGATGGGGGTATATTTTTTATCAAAGCTTCAAGCCTGTTAAGATTAAATAGTGATAATTCTGCTCTTGCTTTTTCTGCATCGATTGTTGTTCCTTCAACTTCCTTGATCAGCTCATTCATGCCATCATGCAGCTGCGCATAAGCTTCCTGTATCTTCTTTGTAGCAGTTCTTCCGTCTCCTGACTCATATGCTTTTCTTGCTTCTTTTAATGCAGCGTTAACCTCAGCTACTAAACCTTGACAGGATGTACATGCATCATGTAAATCAGGATTATTCTCAACAAACTTCTTCATCTCTACATTAACACCATCATTGGCACCAGCCATGTCTTGAGAAGCTTGCTCTGCAGCCTCGACTTCCTGGAATATTTTAACTGCTCTTCCTGTTTCGTCTAATTCATAATCGCTTATCTTTACTACATTAGAAGCAGGCTGTTCAGATACTCTGGCATTTTCTAATGCAATTGCTATTTCTAATATATTATCTCTTGCTGCAAGTATTGCATTTGCGCGTGCATCGCCTATATTCTTAATCAGTTTTAATTTCTCTGCCGTAACTCCTTTTAGACCTTCAACTGTTTTAAATCCTTGATCTTCTAAAATTCTAACAATTCCTGGTCCAATTCCTGGCTGTGATGCTAATTCATCAATTGATGTACCTGCAATTGCTGCAGGTTGTTCAACTTTTATCTCTTTGCCGGTTAGCTTATTTGAACTTTCATAAAGTATTTTCGTCTCTGCATCTGTCAAGCTAGGCACTAATTCTTTTATTTCTGCCAAAGTAAACGCAGCAAGATCTTCTAATCTCGCAACACCTTCAGCTTTTAATGCTGCATGTACTATAGTTATTCTATTAGAAGCAAGCTCAATATTTGCTATCTGCCCTAAAACCAAATCAGGCTCTTGCGCAGCTTCACTAGTTGCAGCATCCAGATCAGCAGCAGCTTTCTTCGCATCATTCTCTGCTTTTACTCTAGCTTCCTCTGTTGATGCTTCTCTTGCAGTTTTCTCAGCAGCTAATTTTTGCGCAGTTGATAATAAAGCATTTCTTTGGTGCTGCTTAAATCCCTTTATCTGCGCTAGATCAACATCTCTTAGGCTAGCAATCCCTTCTACTGTAGTTATTCCTTTTCTATTAGCAATCTGCAATAATTGAGTTAATTTTCCATCTCCAATAACTCCATTTATCGCAAACGCATCCTTCAGTTGCTGCAACGTAAGCTGCGGAACTGCTGATGCAGGAGCTTGCTGAGTTTGAGTTACAACGACAGAAGCTTGTTGAGATGGAATTACAACAACAGGAGCTTGTGCTTGTTCAACATTTTGCTGAGGTGCAGCAGTATCTGTGCTTGGCGCAGTAGATTTAGCTTCTGGCTCTGGCTTTGCTATAGATATTTCGCCAATAATTTTCTTAATATATAATACACCATCCTGATAAAAGATTATTACTCTCCCTTTATCCTTTAAACCATAGGTGACAATTCCGCTAGTGTCTAGGTTTATTGTAAAGCTCGTAAGTCTTAAAATCCCATTATTATCTTTTATCTCACTACTAATCTGTGCATATATCCTATCTTCAAATTGAAAATTAATAGTAACATCTTTCCCGAATATCTCCATAAAAGAAGTATCTTCATATTGATAATTCATGCGTACTTTCTCTAGCTTTAATTTTTCATCTAGTCTTAACTTAGCTACTTCTAATGTACTAAGTTGATTCTGATATGTCATATACCTATCTCTTTCAGCACCGGGATAACTAATTTTAGTTTGGTCTATTGATTGCATATCTTGTTTTAATTTATCTATTTCTGCAGTTATTTCATCTATTTGTTTAGATATTATAGAAATTCTTTTTTTAAATAAAGTGGTTATTTCAGTTTCTGCTGTATGAACTGCAGCATTTGCTTCTGTTGCACTTGGAGCGACTGCTTCAACTATTGGTGCTGCAGCTGTATCTATTGCTCTTGTTTCATCTGGAGATTGAGATTGTGTAGTTGCAGGAGCAGCAGGTGCTTCTGATGCAATTGGTATTATGATTGGAGCAGTTGCTGCACTAGGCGATTCTTCTATTGCAGCTGCTTCTGGCGTTGCTGCGGAAGCTGTGCTTGGTGCAGTAGGTGTAACTGGAGCAACAATAGGTTGATTGCCTGCCTGCACATTTTTAAATCTTGCAAGCTCAGCTTCTGCATCAGCTGCTCTTTTTTCTGCTTCTCTGGCTCTTTCTTCTAATACAGCTTTTTCCGCGCCTGTTGCAGCAGTATCTGTTTGTGCTTTTTGCGCAGCATCTCTTGCTGCTAATGCCTCACTAACCCCTTTAGCAACACCAGCAACTATTTTAGCTTCTAACTCTGCTTCAGTAATCTCACCAACTTTCTTTCCAGCAGGAGAATTTTCAGTTTTGCCAGCAGCAGGCTCTGCTCTTTCATTATTCGCTAAGTGTCGTAACTCACTAACAGCATTATCTAAATTGTTGCTCAATACTTTAGAGGGTTTTTTGGTTACAGGTAATTTTTTTGCATCAAATTCTTCCTTTGCGCTTTCTGATAATCCTTTTGCAATTTCTTGCGCATTTTTTGACTGAGACCAAAGTGCAGGTGTTGCAGCAAGTATTTGCCTGCTTCGTATTAATCCTGCTTTATCCATGCCTGTGTAGAACATCTCTGTAACTAGCCAATGCTCATGCACAATTTTTTCTTCTGTTATAGGTTCTGTAGCTCTCTGCCAGATAGGTATTGCTATGCCAACAAATGGTGCTGCAATAGTTCCACCAATTGTTTTGATAGGATGTGTTACAAATCGATAACTATATTCTAATGGTATGTTTACTACTCCGAGAGCTCCAAGCACAAATGAAGCAGGATAAGCACTAAATCCTGCAATATTCATAGCCCAACTACCAATTCTTTTTGCATTGCCTCTTATATTATTGCCTAAGTTTCTGCGAGTTGTTCTGATTGTTTTTTCAACACCACCAGCAACAACACTCTCAGCCTTAATAGCTTCCTCTAATACTTTCTTCGCAGCTTCAAAGCTTTTTTTCGCAGCATCTGAATCTAATCTCTTCTCTGCATTTCCTTTTGCGATAAGTGTTGCGCCAAGCAGGTTCTGCAATGCAATCTTATCGCTGCCTGTTACTGCGGTTTGTGCTTTAGAATCTTGTATTCTTGCTTCTAATGATTTAGCAATCTCCTGAAGTGCAGCTGGATTATTGGTATCAATGCCTGCAGTTGTGAGCATTTTTTCATAAGAAATGGTCGTAATTGCGCCATAGTTCTTAATCTCTGAGCTTGTTAATCTTCCAGCTAATTTATCTTTGAATCTTGCTAATGCATCTTGCTGTCGTTGTTTGAGCACATTAGTTAATTCTGTCTCTGCATCTTTTGCAGTTGTCTCAAATGCATCTAGTTTTTGCTTAGCATCTTCAGCTTTTGCGGTTGCTTCACCAAGAACATTGTCTGCAAATGGTTTTCCTTCATGTGTAATTAATGCAGTTTCTTCTGCTTTCAAATCATCAGCTTCTTTTTTTGCTTTGTCATGCTCTATTTTAGCATCTTCTGCAGCTTTCTTTGCATCTGGGATATTCTGGATCAATGCAACTTCTTTATCCAATGATTCATGGATTTTTGTTGCTTCATCAAAATTCTTTTTAGCATCTAGTGCTGCTTGAACAGCTGCCTGGGTTTTTGGATTATTCTCTCCATTCTTTGCTTTCAAGTTTTCTGCTTGTTTCTGCAATTTATCATAATCTGCTTTTGCTTTATCTTTTAATGCAACTGCATCAAGAAATTCTTGCCTGACTTGCCCATAATCTCTTAGTGTAACTGTTGCTATTTGTACAGGAGTTTTTTGATCTGTTTGTCCAGCTTGAGGAGCAACTGCAGACTGTTGTGCAGATGGAGCAACAGGTGACAATGGAGCAGGTGCTTCAGTTCTAAGTGGAGCCGTAGTATCTGGAGTTGGCGCAACTGGTGTAGATGTTGTTGTACCAGAAGGAGGTGATACTTGTGGCGCAGCTATAATTTGTTGTCCTACTACTGTTGGAGTAGCAGCTTGCAGAATCTTGTCTCTTGCAGCAATTATTTGCGCACTATTTAATGCTGTGCTAAACGTAATCTGCCCAACTTCAGTTGTTAATCTATTTGCATCATAGCCCGCTAATTTCTCAACTGTATCAATCCCTGCTTGCTTTAACAAATCAATATTTGCTTGTGAAACACCTTGCTCTGATAATCTATCTATTGATGTAGTAGTTGAAGGTGCAGTACTCTCTGTAGAAGTGCTTGGAACTAAAGGAACTGTTAGCTGTGCAGGTCCTGGAACGACAGTTGGCGGTGCTTGAGATACTGCTTCTCTGGCTTTTCTTAATTCCTCTGCTTTATCTTTTCTTGCTTTTTCAGCTACCTGATCCAATGTCGGTTGTAATCTTTCATCTAATTTTTTGTCATATTGCTCTTGTATCTTATCTGCTGTCTTTGTCAATCTTGTAATATCTGCTCGGACACCATCACGTAATCTCTTTGCAGCTTTTAAATTTGCATCTTCTTGCTTAAGAGCTTGCTTAATCTCTGCTTTCTTTTTCTTATCTTGAGTCTTGTCTAATTCAGCTTCCTTATCTTTTATCGCTTGCTCTATCTTTCCTATCTCAGTTTCTGTGTTTCTAAGGCCTTTTTTCTTATCTTCAATTCTTCTTTCAACATCCTCAAGTGAACTAGTGCTTGTGATATCATTATCAACCAATGCAGGCTTTACTGTGCTCTCATATAACCGCTGCAATCTATCTTTCTGCCCTTGTAATTTAGCCTCTAATTCTCTTTGCTTGTTTTCTTCTGCAGCGATCTCTGCTTGCAATGCTTTGCCTAAATCTCCATCTTTTTGATCAAGCGCTAAAAATTGATTCTTCAAAGCTTCTAATTTTTTATTTGCATCATCTGATTCCTGCTCGAGCCTTGATTTCTGATCTAATGCTCCAATAACATCTGGATCTGTAACAATTCCAGTAGCTACTAACTGCCCAACTCTTGTAGCTGTATTTTCTTTTGCAGTTATGCTGTCTTGCACAAAATTATTTCTTCTTTCTCCAGAAACTTGCCGTTCACTTCTGATCGCTTCAAGCGCTTTCTTTCTTTCAAGCGGATTCGTAATTAATTTTGCAGATAGCTCAGCTTCTTCCTGTGCTAACAACTCTTGGTATATCTCTTCAGATCTTGCTCTTTCTTCATTTGTTCTGGAAATTAAATCTGCTTTAACTGTCTCTGCTTCCAATAAGCTCCTTGCTTCTTTCTCTATCTCTCTTTGCAGCTCTGCCTGCTTTGCAGGATCTTGTGTAGTTGCTAACTCAGCTTGCTTATCCGCAATTTTTTCTCTAGCTCTTGATACTTCAAGGTTCAATAGCCCTGCTTGTTGTTGTGCTCTTTCAATAACTTTTTGTTGTTTAATATATTCTAAAGCAGCTACTTGCGATTCTATCTGTCTTTTCTTTTTGCCATCTTCTAGTTGCGCAGCTTGCCTACTCAGCTTATCGATCTCTCTTTGAGTATCAGTAATATCCTTATCAGCAGCTTTAACTGTGGTGCCTACAAAATCTTGTTCATGAGAATTTACAGTCTCTTTTGTTACATCTACTCTTGACTTTGCATCTGCTACAGCTCTCTGCGCAGCTTCAGAAGATGGATTTGCTTGAAGCTGTCTTTGTGCTAGCTCTAATTGTACTTGTGAAGCCCTTAAGTTAACTTCTGCAGCTTTTATATTCACATCTGCATTTACTAGTTGTTGTTCATGCTTGTATTGTGCAGCTTCGCCGCCTGTTGTTTTATCCTCTGCTTTCTTTAGCACATCATTACTGCTTGTCTGCTGTACTGATAACTGAAGCAATCCAATCTCTCTTGTAGGAGCAGCTACCCGTGCTTGACCATCTTTATTCTCCACAAAAACTATTCCTTGTGCTTGATCTAAATTTTTAATTACAATCTCTGCTGGAGGCTTTATATCCACAGAAGGTGCAGTTACTATTGCAGGATCAATAGGAGATGCTTGCGTTAGCCTCATATCCCCATTATCTGCATCAACCTGTACATTATAACTTTGCCCTTGATAAACAGCTTGATAAGACCTTAGATTCTGCTCGTTTTGTGCCACATAAGTCTTAAAAGCTTCTCTTGATTGTGCTCTGTATGTTTTTGTGTTGCTTGCAACATTTATCTTGCTTCTTCCAGATCCTAATGCTGACGTTGTAATACTGCCCCATGTTTTTGCAGACTCTCCTGCTTCGCCTATCGCTTCATCTATAGACTCATCTAATATTTCGCTTGGCTTATACATCATGTCAAATGCAGGTTTTAATGCTTGAACAGCTCCTTGAACTTGCTCTCTTAAGAAAGCATTTCTAATTACGCTAGTCTGCGCTGTTAACTGCGCTTCTGCTTGTGAGATTCTTTGCGCTGCAGCAATTACTTGCTCCATGTTGCCTGCAGCTTTTGCAGCTCTTAGTAATTGAAGCTGTTGTGAAACAACCTGCTGTGTTTGCGTAGCAAGGTTTGCATTAACAGTGTTAGCAGGGGCTTTTGCAGCTACTTTTGCGCTTGCCTTTAATGTCTGCTCAGCAGTCTCTTCTGCTGCTTGCACTGCTTTAGGTAATTGGAATGTTTTTACATAGAATTGGCCGACTCCAGTCTGGGCTAACTTTGTGGCAATTCCAGTTGCCTGTGCGGCTTTTGTAAGAAGCTTTCCAGCAGCTCCCACACCACCAATGCCTGCAGCTGTATTTCCTATATCAACTGCTAAATTAACATATGGTGAAGTTGCTCTGTTCCAGCTTGCTTCAGATGATACTCTGTCTGCAAATGCCTGCTGTCCTTGATCAGATTGCGCAGCTAATCTTGCATATTGTTCTGCACCATCTAAATTTCTTGCCTGTCTTTGGATTTCAGCTTCCTGCTTATAGCTTTCTGCCATCAATTTATTTGCTTCCGATACCTTGCCAAGGCTTCTTAATTCTGAAGCTCTCATCTGTAAGACTTGAGGATTATCTCCTAATGCTTGCCTTAACTGTGAAACCTCAAAATCACTAACTTTAAAATTTGCTAAATGCTCAGGGGTTTCAGGCATCAAAACATTTGGATTAAGAGTTCTTCCGGTAGCTTTAGCAGCTTCTATTGTTTGAGCATTCCTTGCTCTAATCTCCTCAATGCTTGTTGGTCTGCCTAATAATCTGGCTAGTTGTGTCCTGTCTTCAGGGTTAGCACTATTTGCCAACCTATTTATCTCCTCAATCGTCACTCCTTTGTTAACTCCTAAACTATTTCCTAAAATATTTGTAGGATTTAGTGCATTGGCAAGCATCTTTATACCCTGTGCTTCTTTTCTTTTATTTGAATTCCAGTCCTGTGATTGATCAGTCACTCCTTCAACTGCCCTGCCTAAATACCCAATTGCAGTAAATGCCTGGAACGCTCCTTTAACTGCAGCTCTAGGATCTCCCAGCTCTAAGCCGCCAATTTGAATCGTGTTATATCCCATAAATTTGCCAGGATCATCTGCATCTCCTCCTATTAATTCGTAATTAGCTCTTAGCTGTGTCTGCATATCTGTCTCTAATTTCTGGAGAGCACCATTTCTTAGCTGCGCAGCAGCAATTTCTGTAGGTGATTCAGCTGCTCTTAAGATCAAAGTAGAAGCCAACTGCCCATTTGTTCTTTTATTTGCAGCAGCTAAGTTTCTTACATCTTCGCCTGTAATTTCTATGTTGTATTTTTCTCTGTATGTTGCAGCCATTCTATCAAAATCCTTATCTGCTAATCTTCCATTTGATTCTTTATTGCTGATATGACCATCAGCGTCTATATCTATGATCGGTTGCATGTCTTGATTGACAAGATGAGCCATTATATCTCTTGCTGCTCTTTTATCCATGCCTAAGAATTTGCTGACAGCTGCATTCTCCTTAGTTAATCTCTGTTTTGCTGCTTCTGTCTGCCTTGCTTGTATTGTGCCATAAGTTTCTAAAGGAGTTACAACTGCTAAACCATCTCCTAATATCCTTCCTAGATATCCTATCGTGCCCATGCCAGTATTCCAGACAGTGCCTAAACTATTGCCTGCAGTTGCAAGAGTCTCACCTCTATTATATGCATCTCCAACTTTGGAAGCAGAAGCTCCTACACTGCTATATGCTGTAGAATAACTATTGGCTTCTACAATGTTTTCTAATTTAGTATTCGTATCTTGTGACAATGTGCTGCTTGTAACTTCAGCAACTTTTGCTGTCAATCTATTTTCAATAGTAGCTCTAATTTCAGGATTACTCTCCAACAATTTTCTGATCTCAGGGTCTCCATCAGCCATCTGTTTAAGCTGTACATATCTGTTGTTCAATGGCACAGAATCTCTCCTGCTTAGAAGCTCATAAACACCGGCTGCAACAAACTCCTTATCTTTTTCCTTTGCCAAAAGATCAGGCGGAATCTCATTTTCTGGAATTCCAGATTCTCTCATCTTTTTCAATGCATATTGGAGATCTTGCAATGCAATGCCATGATCGCCTTCTTTCTTCTCTGCTTCAAGCAGATAATTCACAACACTGGTAAGAGTCTCTATACTATTTGTTTCCTGCATCAGCTTTCTTAAATCTGTACGCATCTCAATTCTCTCTATCTGGAGCATACTTGGTTTCTCAGCAAGCTCAATTCTGTTAGCAACTATATCATTTTCGTTTTGAGATTGAGGTGTAGTGATTTCAAGCTTATGATCATCTGGGATATTTGTCTCGTAAGAATAAGACACTTCGCTGTTAAGAAGCAATGATTCACGTGCTCTTGGCACCTCATCTAACTGTCTTCTAACTTGGTTAATTTGTGCTTGCAAGTCTCTTTTAGTGTTTTCGTTTTGTTCAGTTGCTAACCTTCTCTCTAAGCCTGTTAATTCTCCTTGCAAGTTGCTTTGCAATGTTCCCAACGCAGTGTTCACAGATAAGATATTTCCTCTGCTAGTATCAGTATTGGATAGTGCATTTATATAAATGGATCTTACACTTTCTTGCCTATCTTTATCATCGCCAGCTCTTTGTAATGCTTCATCAAATATTCTTTTAACACCTGTGACATCACCTTCTCTTGCTAAAGCTGTCTGCTCTTGTATCTGTTTCTGTGTTATTATATCATCAAGCTTTTCTCTGACTTCAAGCAATCTTGTTCTTTTGCCTTCAAGCAGTCTTAATCTTTCTCTCTCTTCACTTGTCAATGATATTTCAGGTCCTTTGCTTCTAAGTGTTGCTAGTTCAGAGTCAATATTCTCTAATTGGGATGAGAATCTGTTATCCTGTTCAAGCAACTCCGTTTTTGAGAATAAATTTACTCCTTGTTGCATGTTCTCTCTTAATCTATCCAGTTCTCTACCGCCTTCAGCTGTTCTAGTACTAATTTGTTGTTGTCTTTGTAAATTATTATCTAACTTTTTTTGTAATTCTGCTAATTTCTCCATGGCACGTTGTGCTTTTTGTAAGTCATCTGGATCTTCGCTTGCACCATATCTCTCTAATTCCTTATTTGCGCGTGCTATCTCTGCGGTCAAAGATTTCTCCTCATCTTTTAATCCTTGCACTGCTTTTAATGCATTAACATCTGCTGTTATCGAACCGCCTCTATCTACCATATCCCTTAACGCATTTATTGTTCTCTCCTTTGCATCAGCTACATCCTTATCTCTTAATCTCTCTTTCTCTGCCAATGAGTTTTTTAACTTTACAATTTCAGTTTCCATCAATGCAATTGCATCTTTGGTTTGCGGATTTTTAGCTAACCCTTCTTTAAGCTGCTCAAGCTGCCCTATCATTACTTTCAGATTCTCAATATTATTTCCTTCATTATATACTCCATGCTGTGCATACTTGGAGGCAGCGCCTAATATAAGCAACAGATCAATTTCACCATTCTCTTTCGGTTTCATTGCGCTAATAAATAAGTCCAATGCATTTGCAGCTGTTCTGGAGTCATCTCCTGTGTCAAGTGCAGTTAATTTCGCATTTCTGACTGTCTCATCTTTCTTATACTGTATGCCTCCTAAAAGGCTTTCAATATTGGCAAGCGTATCTCCTATAAGCATGCTCTTGATATTTTCTAGATTTACATTTGAGTCATCTGCAGCTGTACCTGAAGCTTTCATTGATTTTAGCAGAGTTTCAGCCTCCTCTAGTTTTCCTGCAGCAATCAATTTTTGCGCAGCTAAAATATCAATATTGATTATTCTTTGCCTGACTTCTGTAAGCTCAGCAATTGAAAGCCCTAACTCTGGATCGTATAGTTCAGCGAGAACATCTTTTGCCCTATTGTTGGCATCTTCTGTGCCATCTTTGCCAGTTTCGACTGCCTTATTTATCGTATAAACCCTAACTTTATCTCTCAAGAATGCTTTTGTCTCAGGATCTAGATTAGGATTATCCTTTTCTTCCTTAAGCAAACTTTTATACACATTATTTGCTTCTTCAGGATTATTCTTTTTCTCATAAATTCCGCCTAGATTTATTGTCGTTGATAAAGCCTGCTTATCCAAAGCTGTCATTAGTTTTTCATCACCTGTTCCAAATATGTCTGCACCATCTACTTTTTGTTGCTTTGCTTCTTTTAGATTCTTTATTGCCTCTTTTATCTTGTCAATATCCTCTAAAGCAAGAGCATCTTGTGAGATTCCAATATGCGCATCAGCAAACTGCTGTTTTAACATTGCTTTTTCTGCATCATGGCCTTCTAACAAAGACCTAACACCTTCTGTCTTGCCCAAAACATTATCTATTATTGTTCCACGTTCTTCTATCGCTTCCTTATACTGCTTTAATTCAGTATGAGATTTTGCCATTGCATTCCTGACTTGATTATCCAAGGCATCTCCTGCGCTTCTATCAAGATTAGTCGCTCCTACAACAAATTCTCCAGAAGCGATGACTGCATCATACCTATTTTGAGCATACTGCACCTGGATGTTATCTCTTGCTAGTTCATCCAATCCTTGTACAAATGTTCCAAAATTAAACCCTTTACGAGTATCAAAGTTCTGTGTAGCAGCTTTCTGCTGCAATGCAGCGGCAGATTCCCTGTTTGCTAGATCAGACTCTAAGTATTTGCCTTGCGAAGCATATATCTTACTTAATGTCTTGTACACTTCAGGGCTTACAGGCACACCTTTTTCTTTTCCAGCAGCAATAGCAAGATTTGCCAATCTAACTTTTTCTTCATTACTAGCTGCAGAATTAAACATCCTTTCATAAGCAGCATAAACTAATTGCGCCTGGACATCTGGTGGCAATGCAATGAATTTTGGATCAGTCTTTAATTTACCTAAGGTCGCTTCATCAACATTTGCTGCAAGTGTTTTTGCAAATGAGGCTTTTACATCGTTTCTTTGCTTCTCGCTCAATAAAGCAAGCGATGCTTTGATCTTTGGATCTGCATTCTCCCCAAATATCTGCTGAATTTGTTCTAGATTTCCTTCGCTAGCAAGAGAGCTGGCTAATGTGCTTAACAAAGCAGTTCTCTGCTCTGGAGTCAAAAATTGCTTTCTGATAGCATCCTTAAGATAATCATTTGTATCTGCCCTTGCTTTTGTATTTGCAGCAGTAAGCGCAGCTTTTAACTTTGTATTGTATGCAGCTAGCTCTGTTTTAGTTAATGCTTTTAATTCTTCAGGTGTCTTTACTTCAACTGATGGGCCAGCTGCTTTCAGATATGCAGCATAAGCAGTTTTCTTTTGATCATATTCTCTTTTCTCACTAGGATCCAATTTCTCATAATCCTCTGCACTCAACACATTAAACCCTTGCTTGAACGTATCAATCCTCTGCAGCATCACTTTTCCAATGTCATCATCAAGATTCTCATGGTATTTCTCTTTTAGCCTTTTGAGTTCTTCAATATTTCCATCAAAATCTCCTGCATCTGAAAATGTTGATGCCCCTAATTTCTCAAGCTCTAACCCAAGCTGTTGTTTTTCAGAGAAAGTAAGCGCATTAAGATCAAAACCTAGCGACTTATCTGTGCCCAGCATGATGCCTTGGATCAGTTTCCTTGTTCCTTCATGATTACCTGTAAGCTTAAACTCTTCCTTGATTAATCCAAGCCCTTGCTGCAAAGCAAACTTATCTCCTGTGCCTTTGATAAACTGTTTTACCTCATCAAATGCTTGATTACGTTTCTTATCAGCAGCATCTTTTGTGTATGCTAAGCCTGCTTCATAACTTAACCTAGCAGCATCTAATGTATGGGCAACTGCTTCACCTTTTGCTGCACCTAAATCCTTTTTTAGTTGAGTTCTGATATCTTGTTCAGCCTGGGTTTTTAGCGCAGTAATCTCTGCTCCTGTCTTAGTTCCTTTCTGCGCTTTTGTAATATATAATCCAACAACTTTATCCGCCAGCTGATCCATTCCTTTAATATCTGGCTTGTATCCTTTGATCACCTGCTCAGAATATCCGATGATTGCCCTTGTCTTCTCTATATCTTCTTTTGCAAGCTGCAACAAGCCAGTGTCTAGTGATGCAGCTACATTTGTTGTTCCGTCCTTGCCACTTAACTGGACATCTCCTCCGTCAAAATCAGTAAGCACATTTGCAAATCCTGCAGCAACTAATTTCTTTGTATCTTTATTCAGCTCAAATACATTAGGGATTCTGCCGTCAGGTGTTCTTATCTCAGCCAATTTTCCAGCATTATCAGGATGTCCTAATATGATTGCATCATTGTTCAAGAAAGACCTATAACTAGATCTGTCAGAAAATACCAATCCTCCTTTAAACTTATCAACATTTCCTGCAGCAACAAATCTCTTAAACACATCAATATCTTTAGCAGCAACCTTGCTTGAGATTGCGCCTTTGTGGGATGTTGTCACTTCTGTGATTTCTATGTCATGCAGATTATCCAACAGATCAATCGGTAACCTATCTGTCTCAATAATATTTCCTGTCTCAACATCATATTCATTATACTCTCCTGTCTTTGTATTTAGTGCATAAAATTTATTATCTGGTCCAGCTTTAACTTCAAGCAATGTGCCATCTTCTAATGTCTTTTGCAATGGCAATGTTCGTGTTTCCTTGACTAAATCTTGCACAGTATCATAAAACTCTTTATTGTTAGCATACAGATTAGCTACTTTTGCACCCTCAATATTTGGCGGAATTGCGCTTACATACTTCTGATTAGCATCTGGATTCAAAGGATTAAATGGAGCAATATACAAAGCTGCGCTCTTGCCAAACTCTAATCTGCTCATAGAGCCTTCTCTCTCAACTTGCAGAGTATTCTTGCTTTGACCCTCTTTTACATCTCCTGAAGTGCTTGCTACTGCTCCGGTCTGTAATTCTCCATTTGCATCTGAAGTGAAGGTAACATAAGATCTTCCTCCAGATTCTCTGTCGCTTAATTTATTCAGCACAATCCTGTTTTGCAACGATCTTTTATTGAATTCTGTGGTAAGATGTGTTTTGCATGCATCAGCTGTCATTCCACTAGTACAACTGATATCTTCCTTTACAATCTCTGTACTGCCATCTGCTGCTAATCTTATGACTTGCAGTGTAACTACTCTATCTTTTACAGGAGTATCACTTGTAATCGCATTGATCTTGTTAACAACGCCTAATTCACCCTGCTGGATAGTCAAAATGTCCTGCACAGAAGATCCTTTTCCAGACCTTAACTGAGGGCTTTCAGAAAAATAAATATCTGCCTGATGATTAGCTAATGCCTTTGTAACTTCTTTGCCATTAACTACCTGAACAACACTGACCTCTGCATTGTCGTATTCAGTCTCATCTCTGCCATCTCTCTTAACTTTGTATTTATTCCTATTATACTGGATGCTTTTTATTTCTCCGTTCTCATTTCTCTCAAATTTTATTTCTCCAGTCCCTGTAAACCTATATGTGGCATCTTTAATTTTTGGAGGCGTTTCACGATCAATCTTTTGGCTTAGAGCAGCACTGCCGAAATACCTTGGCTCTTCTTCTGTTCCAACATTTACTTTTCTGATATTTCTGCTTTCAGAATCTCCTCTTACATCGTTTCTGTTAGTAAATTCTGCGCCAAAGCTTGTTAAATCTAATGTCTCAGTTGTAATTACAAAATAAGGTGTATTTTCTTCTGCAGTTTTTGCAGGGTCAATCTCTTTTGGCTTAACAGAAAGTGTACGGTCAACACTGTTTAAACCAACTTCAACGTTATTATTATGCCCAGTGATCTTATACGTCTCTTTGCCATGCAATACGCTAATAGAAGAATCAGCTCCAACTTCAATTATTGTCACTCCGTCTTTGCCAGATATGTGCACAGTTCCCTGCAGTGCAATTTCTTGCGGCTGTGTAGCGCCTGGCGGAGTTATCAGCATTATCGGCTTTCCATCTTTAAATGTATACTGCATCTGCTCTCCGGTTTCAGGAGAGAGCTTGATAAAATCACATCCGCTTTTTTGCTCTTCACTTCCTTTTCTGCAGATCTTAAAGCCATTATCAGCATCTTCAGGCTTAGAGATAACAACCGATGAAACATCTGCGCCCGTAATTGTTGCAATATCAATCGTTGAGCCATGGCCATTCTGTATCTTGCCGTCTGCAGTTATAGTAACCTCTCCAGCAGTTGGCGAGATCAGGAACAAAGAGCCCTGATATCCATACCTTGCTACCATTGCAGCCTGTAAATTTGTTGCATCCAAATCTCTCAAATTTCCAACATTAACCAACACATTTCCATTAGAAAGCTGTTCTGCTGTTAGTGCAGCTCTTTGGATAGTATTTAATGCAATTAACTGCTCGCTGCTCAAGCTTCCTATCTGCTCAGGAGAAAATCTTCCGATGTTAGCAGGTTCCATGCTAAGTATTAAACTATGAACCTTAGCTGGATCAGTTATTGCTCTGACTTGGTCCTGTTTAAGGCTATTTTGCTTGCCCATACCTATGATTGCATCTATATGCTGCTCTACTCTATCTATGGGAACTTTAGTCACATCAAACTTAGGGTTAGTAAATATTTTAGGCGGATTCCCTTCATAAGCGTCACCATTATTGTAATCTTCATCCTTTAGCTCTCTTTCTTCAAATCCTTTTTCTTCAGTTTTCGCATTAGCTTCATCCTCTGTAATTGTTCCTGGCGGCCTGAATGTCTCAACGCCGCTTGAGGAACTTCCTCCGTCTCCTCCAGATGGAGCGACAACCTCCAAGCTCATTCCGGAGGTCATGAACATCATTATTACAAATATTGCAAAGAGCTTTCTAAATAACTCAATCTTATCAAATTCAATCCTATTAGAAATATTTCTCACAAACTTGATTCTCTTTTTTGTTTTTAATATTTTAATGAATCTCATTTTTTATTATTTTGTTTTTTATTTTCTGAATTAATCATTGTGTTCCAGCTTTTTCCTTAACAACAAACTTTACTTTCCTTCTGAAATCGTTTCCAAAGCTATCCTCGAGAGTAATCGTAACATTATACATTCCAGGGATCTGCGGAGTAACATCAATAACACCATAATAATTTCCACCTATATTTTCTGAAGTAATATCAAACATCGCAGTGTCATCCTTAAACGAAAGCTCATCATTCTCTGGATCACTAGCCTCTAATTTCAAGAAAAATTTCTGCTCTTCGACTAACATGTAGCTGGCATTCACATTAAACCTAGGCGCCTTGTTCTCAAGATGCTTTGCAGCAAACACGAATTTGTATGCCTGGTTCTCCAACCGTAACTTCTCATCAACAATGAAATATGCAAAATTATTCTCTCCTAATGGGATCACAGATATGTTATAAGGCAAAGTTGCCAAGAAAGTAAAATCTATGTGATAAGGGTCTTTAGCAATCTTCTCAATAACAGCATTTGCATATCCGACTATATCATATAATCCAACTTTAACTTCCTGCCTGAAATCCTTTATGTCCTGAGTAAAACTGCCTTTAGCAATCTTCAAAGGATACTCAACATTGAAAGTTATCTTATCTTTGCTCAGCTCTACCTGTGTATTTACTGCACTTTTCTCAATAGCATATCCCTG
The DNA here is from genome assembly GCA_013331615.1 of Candidatus Woesearchaeota archaeon. Classification (GTDB taxonomy): domain Archaea; phylum Nanobdellota; class Nanobdellia; order Woesearchaeales; family UBA10200; genus UBA10200; species UBA10200 sp10200u. Next base: position 18,868 of record DUGA01000064.1, read on the forward strand.
CTGCTCAAACCTAGTGAAGTCTGCACAATTCTCGATAGCGGAGTTCATATATATAGCAATCTCCTGCCTCATCTGCTCTAATGTTGCTAAAGTATTTTTTCCATTAAAGCCGTAAGTAAGCTTGCCATACTCTGAGTCGACTTTTTTGCCAGAATCACTTATGCTTCCTCCTTGCAATCCTAATAATTTTAACGCAGGCACAGAGCTGCCTTTGATGCACTCTCCTACAAACAATGCGATAGGCTTTGCCTCTCCACTTACAGAGCTTATGAATTCTATCTCGCTCTCAAGCTTCTCAACCCTGAATCCTCGGAGCATGAAATATACAGAAGCAGTTGCAAGGATGACAAATGCTATCAATAGGATTGCAGTCAGCTGGGCTTTCTTGTTATCAAATATTTTAGATGCTGTATTTTTGCAATCACTATCATTTCTATTTCTTATATCATTTAATCTATCATCATATCCCATCGGCGATCACTCTCCAAAAATTTTCAAAACCATAAATTATAATAACCTCTTGCAATCCTTGCTGTTTAACATACTGCTTAAAACTATTTTTATCATAAACAGCAAAGCCATGTTTTAAATCAAGAGAAGAAAGCTTCTGATTCAATTCCATCTCGTTTTTGCAGATGATATGAAACTTATTTTGCGCAAAAAATATGCTGTCAGAAAACTCTTTTAAGCTGCGCTCAACTTCTGTAGCATCTTCTACAAACTTTTTTTCATTTTCATTTTTCTTATCTTTCTCAAGCTCAGCGGTTTTTTCAAGGATGCTTTTTAGGACTAACAATCCAAGTGTCTTATCGCTTTTGTAATTTAACCTGCATAATATAGAAGCACCAACAACCTTTTTTGATAGGATGCCTTGATAAATAAGCTCTCTGCATCGTATGTTTGTATATGCATAGCTCTTTTTTATCTGTTTAGAGACCTGCCTGATAGTGTACTCTCTATCCAAATCTTTGTAGAATATGCTGATTATCTCTATATAGTTGTCCATTAATATGTTACCTTTTTGAGTGCAAAGTATTTTTTCAGGTTTATGCGTTTAAGGTCTAATTATCGTATAAACGATAATGTTATTCTTATTATATTAATCTTCTAATTAAATAAGCTAATATTAGCTATTAAATAAATAATACTATATAAAGCTTTCTATCATCAGAAAGATACTTCGGGTTGGGGATTTAAGCCAGAATTAGGGTACTCTCTTAGCAAGCTTTGCTCCTCAATCAATCTAGCAAATCTCTTGTTCTTTACCAAAAAACTTAAATATGATGCTTCCATAACCCGTATATTCTAGGCTCTTGCTTAGCGATTTCATGAGAGTTTAGCGATAACTTAAGTCAACAATAAATGTGAGAGGGGAATCTAAATGGGAAGAATAAAAACAAAGCTTGTAAAAAGAATTACTTTAGCGCTTGTCAGAAAGCATCTAAATGAGTTTAAGCCTACTTTTGATGAGAATAAGCCATTAATAAGGCAGTTTGCAAATGTCGAAAACAAGAAACTGAGAAATATCATCTCTGGCTATGTAACAAGATTGATGAAGAACAAGGAAAGGTTCATATAAATGATTAATTGAGTTATTTTTTGTTTAATCCTCTTTAAATATTATATTATTATAATCATAATATTATAATCTATAAAGTTGTATTGGTTTTAGTGATGACAGCTAACTGCGAGGGGGTGCACAAATGACAGACAATGACAACACCATATTTGTCGGCGGAAAGCCTTTCATGAACTATGTTACTGGCGTAGTCATGCAGTTCACGACAAAGAATATGGAAGAGGTCATAGTAAAAGCAAGAGGCAAATTTATCTCCAGAGCAGTTGATATTGTTGAGGTTGCATCAAAGAGATTTCTAGAAGGCCAGATCGGCATAAAAGACATAAGGATAGATAGCGAAGAGTTCAAGAACAATGAAGGCAGGCAGGTAAGGGTTTCTACGATCGAAGTTGTGCTTGCACGGAAACAGTAAAATTCTCATTTAATTTTTAACATTATTTTTAACTTTTTAGTCTATTTTTAAGTTAAGTTTTTTATACTAACGCCTATTTTATCATGCTCATGGGCCTGTAGCACAACCTGGATCAATGCGATCGGCTTCGGACCGATTGATCAGGGTTCAAATCCCTGCAGGCTCGCTTTTTATTCTCGGGCGATTGAGCAAAGCGAAATCGACCTTAGGTTGATAAGGGCGATTAGCCCTTATGTGGAAATCCCTGCAGGCTCGCTTATTATTCTATTTTAGTTTTGTAATATGTACCTTGCAATGTACACAAACATGTACATTCTAATGTACCTAAAAATTATCTAAAACTAGCCTCTATATAATGATATTTAATATCTAAAATATTCTCAACATTTTTAAACAAAACCCTAATTTCATCAGTTAATATGTCAGGAATAAATAAAAAAGAATCATTGGAAGAGCAATTAAGGAGAAAAAACATAGAAAAACCTGTGTACTGGTTCAAGAAATTGATAGGTTATCTTGTGTTGCAAGAATTACCCAGATGCACAACATGTGATGCAAAACTGCATGAATCTGGTCTTGAAATAATAGCAGATCCTGATGCCAGTGAAACACAATTCACAGTAGCTTGCTCTAAGATGCATCAAGGCAATGAATTGTCTGGTAGATGTGATTATGTATTCGACCGGAAAGTGGATTATGAGCCGATATATGAAAGAGTAAAATCCGAAAAAACTGATCTAGGCGTTACAGTAACAATAAACAGGCAAATAAATCAAAGTTAAGAAAAAAAGATTATCAAAAACAAAAAACACCAAAGAGCTTACTCCCTATGTATATCCCTGTGGATATTCTTTGTCTTTCCGACTGCAAGCAGTATGTCATCTTTCCTTATCTTCTCTTCAGCAGGCGGCAATATAATAAGTTGGTCTTCTCTTTTTATAGCAAGCACTGCAACATTATGCCTCTTACGGAGATCTAACTCCACTAGTGTTTTGCCGACAAACTCTTTCTTTGCTGTGAATTCCTGCACAGTATATTCTGGAGAAATTTCAATTATGTCAAGGATATCGCTTGATATCATCTGATTAGCTAATCTAATGCCTGAAGTCTTTTCAGGATTGATGACTCTATTTGCGCCAATCTTCTCAAGGGCTTTTTCGTGCAGGTCATCAACTGCTCTCGCTACAACATATTTTATGCCAAGCTCTTTAAGCATCAATGTTACTAGAATATTTTCCTGGATGCTGTGGCCTATTGCAACAACAACCATATCGCATTCACATATGCCAGATTCTTTAAGAGAAATTGCATCGTACTCTACCTGTTTTGCCAGGGTCACAAAATCCTTAATGTTCTCTATATTCTCTCCGTTGCTGTCTATTGCAAGCACCTGATGACCTAATTCATTCAATGTCTTTGCGATTGAGCTTCCAAATCTTCCTAAACCGACAACTCCAATAGTCTGTACCATAACCTTAACACCTCATCACTTAGTATTTAATCTTTTTGTTTTTTTATCATCAATTATCTTATTCTTGTTTGTCAAATATTCTCTTAATCTATCTAACTCTCTTTTATCCAACTGTCAGCTCTTCCTGTGGCAATAAAACTTTGCCCCTTCTAAGCTGCATGGAAAATATCAATATAATGGATAAAATGCCTACTCTGCCTGCATACATTGTAAATGCTATCAATAGCTTTGAGATAGGAGATAAAAATGGGGTGATGCCTGTAGATAATCCAACTGTGCCATAAGCTGAGACAACTTCAAACAAAACTCTTACAAAAGCAAACGGTTCAATTGATGAAACAATAAGCGTCATAAAAAATATGAAAGTTATGCTGATGACCAGAATTGTAACTGCTTTATTTACCGCATCATAAGGGATTCTTCTATTGCCGATCTCAACTGTATTTTTTCTGTTTATCATTGATTTGATATAATAGAATATAGCTGTAGCTGTAGTTGTCTTAATTCCTCCGCCTGTGCCGCCAGGAGATGCCCCTATAAACATCAATGCAATAATAAACAGAAGAGTTGCATTTGTCAATGCTCCTGTCGCAATCGTATTAAAGCCTGCTGTCCTTGAAGTGACTGATAAAAAGTATGATGCCATTGCTTTGCCAGGCAGATTTAGATTACCTATAGTTTTTGGGTTATCATATTCCAAGATAAAGACCAGCAATGTTCCAGTTAGGATCAGGAAGATGGTTGCTGCAATAGCTATTTTTGAATGATAGCTTAATTTTGGCTGCCTGCCTCGGAACGTCTTATACATATCGCTCAATACAAAAAATCCAATTCCGCCGAGAATAATCAAGCTAGTTACTGTGATATTAATTATAGGGTCTGTAACATAATTAGTAAAGCTCTTAAAATTACCTGTCAGATCAAATCCTGCATTATTGAATGCAGCTAATGAATGGAACAATCCAAGCCAAGCAGAATACATGATATTACTAAAACTTAAATTAGACAGATTGATGATGAACGGTGAAAACGTAACCGGCTCTAAAAACCTTAGGAACAATATGATTGCTCCAGCGACTTCAAATATTATCACAAAATAAAATATATGCCTCGCGAGCTTCATGATTTCTTTGATTGTCGGATTATTAAGGGTTTCCTGCAGCATCATCTCCTGCTTTAACGTAACTTTACCTTGGAATACAAGCATAAAAAAAGTGAAGACAGTTATGTATCCTACTCCACCGATCTGTATCAATATTAGGATGATAATCTGCCCTGCAAGCGACCAATAAGTGCTGGTGTCTTTAACGACCAATCCTGTAACCGCAACTGCGCTTGTTGAAGTGAATAATGAATCAACAAAATTAGTGCTCTGCCCAGTGCGAGATGCGAATGGCATTGCAAGAAATATTGCACCTAATAAAATAACAATAAGGTAACTCATCACAACAAGCTGGATCGGAGAAAACTGCCTCTTTAAAGGATTTATGTGCTGCAAAATATTTCCTTTTTCAAGCTGTACTATCAATGGCTTCATATATCGGTCATCTCAGGATATTTGTTATCTATCAATATTAAACCAAGAGACACTATTTAAAGCTTACTTATTTTTGGGATTAATAACCCAAAACAGAATGTGCATAGCAGCTGCCGCCAATTTAGTTGGCACAAATCCAGTAACTAAGAGAATGTTGCGACGGGCAATGCAATCTATTTACTAATTAACTGACACAACACGCAATACTTTTCTAGTATCACAGCTATTGACTAAACGTAGAGGAGGAGCAACTTATAATAGAATCAAAGCAAGTGCCAACTGCGGCAGCTGCTTTGTAAATTTTACTATGCAGATACTTATTTTTTTGTCTAAGCTTTACAGTTATTACAAATATGCCATCAACCTTTTTATACTTAAACATAATCTTACTTAAATAATGCAAATCGAATTAATTTACCTCTTGTTAGGAATATTTGGTGTCTGGCTTACTGGAGAGCTAGTTGTAAACTCAAGCCAGGTCATTGCGCGCTACTTTAAGATTTCTGAACTCTTTATAGGGTTGACAGTCCTTTCTATAGGCACAAGCCTTGCAGAGATGAGCACCCATATAGTAGCAAGCTTAAAAATCCTGAAAGGAGATGATGTTTCCGGCATTGCAGTCGGCACAAACATCGGCTCAAATCTTATACAGATCACTTTCATACTTGGCTTGGTTGCATTGTTCATGCGCATCCATGCCACAAAAAAATTCCTTAAGAAAGATTATATGATAATGCTGGCTTCAATCATAACAGTCTGGCTCTTGTCACTTAACAATTATCTTGGCAGAGCTGAAGGCGCAATCTTGTTTTTTGCGTATATCTATTACTTATATACCTTGAGTAGAAATGAGCATGTGGTCGGCAAGATAGAAAATAATACTAATGGAAAGAAACCTCTTGCATCGACAGCTATATTATTGGTGAGCTTGTTTGGATTATTGTATTCTGCAGAAGTTGTTGTCAGAAACGGAGAGTTCTTAGCGCAAATATGGAATGTTAAGGATACATTGATAGGTACATTGCTTGTTGGTGTAGGGACAGCATTGCCAGAATTAACTACCTCAATAATTGCAATAAGAAAGAAATCTGTCGGGATGTCATTGGGTGTTTTAGTTGGGAGCAATATCACAAATCCTTTGATGATGCTTGGCTTAGGGGCAATGATATCTGGCTATACTGTTACAAATGACATCATCTGGTTTGACTTGCCTTATTGGTTTGCTGTATCACTTCTTGCGCTTTTTTTCTTCTGGAAAGACAGGAAGTTTACGAGATTGCATGCGATAGCGCTTATGTTAAGTTATGTAGCATATGTTGCGATAAGGATATATTATTTTAGGTAAGTTTACTCACCATGAAATCCTTCACCCAATACCTTTGGTTCAACACAAAAAAACACAGGGAATTCATCAACATAACTAAACAAGTAGAGAGCTTTCTCGCAAAATCCCGGATCAAAGAAGGCTTTTGCTTAGTAAGCGCAATGCACACAACAGCAGCTATTTATGTCAATGATGCAGATTCTGGATTGCTAGAAGATTTTGATGAGATGCTGGAAAGATTGGCTCCATTCAATGAAAACTACAACCATCATCATACAGGAGAAAGCAACGGAGATTCTCACATGAAATCTTTATTGGTGCATCATGAAGTAACTCTTCCTGTTACAAATGGCAAATTAGATTTAGGTCCTTGGCAGCAGGTTTATTACGCAGAGTTTGATGGGCAAAGGAAGAAAAGGGTTGTGATGAAGGTTATCGGGGAATAAAAAATAGGTTACTTCTAAAAATTATAATATTAACTTATTCTATTAATTCACAAACATCGTCTGTGTCCTTTCAGCTCCTACAGAAATGATAGAAATCTTTACAGAAATGAGCTCTACTAACACTTACTTATACTCTTTCTTTTCTCATTCCATTACAATTGTCTGGTCTCTTCCAGGGCCGACAGATACAATAAAAATAGGAACACCTAATTTCTGCTCTAAATATTGGATATACTTTTTAGCATTCTCTGGTAGCTTATCATATCTTTTTATTTGAGTCAAATCTTCTTTCCAGCCTGGAAGCTTTTCATATATAGGCTTGCATTTCTCTAAAATTTCTGCTTGTAGTGGAAAATCCTCTAACTTTTTGTTATTATACTCATATGCAACACAAACGTTTAGAGTTTCAAAATTAGAAAGGACATCTAGTTTAGTGAGAACAATCATTGACAATCCATTTAGCATAACAGCATATTTTGCTGCAACTAAATCAAACCAGCCACATCTTCTTGGGCGTCCAGTTGTAGTGCCATATTCATTTCCTTGTTTTCTAAGCATTTTTCCTTGAGTATATCCATCACCAGAATTTGCTTTAGCAATATCTGATTTATTTAATACCTCATCTTTGTTCTCGTTTTTGCATTGATTATAATTACCAAGCTCTGTTATGAATGAGCCTTCACCAACTCTTGTGACATATGCTTTAAAAATTCCAATAACATCATTAATTTTTGTTGGACCAATTCCTAAACCTGTGCATGCGCCTCCAGCCGTTGAATTACTGCTAGTCACATATGGATAAGTTCCATGGTCAATATCTAATAAGCTGCCTTGGGCGCCTTCAATTAGCAAATTTTTGCCTGCACCTAATAATTTATTTACTACGAAGCTTGTATCTTTGACTAATGGCTTTAATTTTTTTATGCAATCAAAATTTTGCTTATCAGAATTTTGATTTAAGTAATCATAAATTTTTATCCCAGTCCTATTGATCTTATCTTTATAACAAGGTCCAATACCGCGTCCTGTCGTGCCTATCTTTGAGCCTGTTTTAATATCTTCTTCCTTGTGTTTTTCTTGAATAACATGCGCATTAGAGCTTATTACTAAATTCTTATCGGTAATTTTTACGCCTTCTTGCTCTAATTGTCTTATCTCATTGCATAATACTTCCGGATCAATTACAGTGCCATTGCCAATTATATTTAATTTGTTTTTATGCAATATCCCAGAAGGAATAAGATGAAATTTGTATGATTTGTTTCCAATTACAACAGTATGCCCTGCATTATTGCCACCTTGACATCTTGCAACAATATCTGCTTTCTGTGTCAAGAAATCTACTATAGAGCCCTTGCCCTCATCACCATATTGTCCGCCAACGATAACTGTAACTTTTCCCATCTGTAAAATCCTCGCTTTTTATTAAGTCAGCTTCTTTTGTTTATATTTCATTAAAGCATTTATAAATTTTTGGTGTTTTTCAGGATGAAGTTCCGCTAATCTCATTTCATATATCTTCTTAAAATTATCATAATGTGTTATTATAATGGCTTCAGAACCTTTTGTAAGATCATCACGAGAAGTATTTATGCCTATTGTTTTCAAGCAATGCCTATAAAACTCTCTGACTGATTCTGAAACTGCAGTTATCTTAAGACTCCCTAAGATTTCTGTTTTATCTAGCTTAACACAACCTTCTGCAGCAATAATCCCTCTTAGATAAGCAATAGCTTTTTTCTTATCTTCTGAAATTTGGCATCTTAAAATATTTAATAGATATAAATAAGATATTTTGAATAGCTTATTGTGAAACACTATCTGCACTAATGAGTTTATCACATTTTCATTAGTTGTTTTTGGGCTTCTAAATTGCAAATTTCTTATATTATTTTTAGCAAGTTCTTTCTTCCATTTTTTTACTTCTTCAGAAAAATCTGAATTTGGCGGAACTTCTGGGTAGAATCTTAATGCTTCAGTGCTTATACCTAATCTATTAAACCAAGTAATTTGATGAGAAATTAAGGCTATGTTATTATTAGTGAAAGTTACATGCACATCAGATAATGAATGAGTGCCATCGCCTTGTTGTAAGCCTAACCCTTCAAAAAAGAAATCGTCCAGTCTTAACACAGTAGGAAGTAAGATAAAATGTATGTGTTGATCTTTAGAGATATAACTCACAGCAATATAGTTATTTGGTATCTTATAATACAACCATTTATCTTTATACTTAAAGTCCTCTGATTTTGGCAAAATATTATCAAATAACCAATTATCATGGAATTTAATCCAGACATAATCCCCTTTTATACAATAGGGGATTTGATGTGAATTCCCCCAGTATTTTGGAGGCTTGTTTTTTTTAGACCACCTATTTTTGAAATCAATTAATTTTTCTATTCTAGCATAAAGACTTCTTTTTATGATCTTTTGCTCTTTTCTAGATCCGCCATATTTTACTATTTGGGGTTTTATAATAAATTTATTTGGCATAGAAAACTTTTCATCCCATCCCCTAAACTTAACAAATTCATCTTCTTTTTGGAGCTGTATGTTGAGAATATCCACTTTTCTAGCTAATTCAGAAAATTCTTTTTTATTTAAAAAGTCATACATATTTAACATAGTGTAGTTGTAATTGTTGTTGAGTATATTTAAGTTTTGATTTTTCATAATATCACCTCGAATATTTTCTATTGATAAATCTCTTTAAGTCATTTGTACTCATTATATTTTTAGAGATCCTATTTCAAAAATTTAAGTATTAAAAATGATGACTATAAGTTTAGAAAATATGTTAAGAGGTTGATAAAATCTAGAACAGAAACTACCTGCTTACAACTACAATGTTTGTCATATATATCGTAAGACTAGTTTAGGAGGGGGTTTATATAATTTGCGGAATTGAGCTAGTATAATCGAAACACACAAAAACCCATGGCTTATTCTTGATTGCATGGAACAAGTAACCCCTTTATGCCCCTATTTCGGAGAATGCGGTGGCTGTACTGCTCAGCACATATCTTATACTACTCAGGTAGAGAACAAGAAGAATGTTGTAGTTAATGCTCTAAAAAAGAATAATATTGAATACGATAAAGAGATACAGCTATTTACTGGCAATGAATATAACTACAGGAACAGGATGGATTTCATCTTCTCGTTTCAAGGACCTGCATTGAGGAAGAAAGACAAATTCAATAAATTTGTGCCGATAAAGAGATGCGAAATATCAAATGAAAAGATAAATAGCCTGCTGAAAGAAGTTAGCGATTGGTTTGAAGCAGAGAAAAATTATATGAAAGATGGTGCAACTTCCAGTTTAGATACATTTGACATCAATAAATTCACAGGTTGCTTAAAATACGTCGTCATAAGAGCGCCGGAAAACTCAGACTCAACAACGATTTCTTTTGTATTAAACTCTAATTCATTAAAATTAGCTGAGCATACAGAACAGATAAAGAAATTCTCAGAAATCTGCTCAGCAAAGAATGTGGTAATCGCAAAAGTTGATCGAACTACAGATGAAAGCATCTCCAGAGATTGCTTTGCGGTAAAAGGAAGCACTAGCATGGAAGAAAGCTTGAACGGCAAAAAAATAATCTACTCAAGCCAGTCATTCTTCCAGAATAACATGAAGATGGCAGAGAAAATGATTAGTTATTGCAGAGATGCAGTAAAAAAATATGCCGACAAATATACTGTCTTGGTTGATTTATACGGCGGCTCAGGGACGTTTGGAATCTCATTGGCAGATTTGTTCTACAAATGTTATATAATAGATAACGATACACTTAATATTAACTGCGCAAAAGAAAACATCGCAGCAAATAAAATCATCAACACAGAAGCCACATGCGCAGATGCAACTTCACTCTCTATTAATTTCAGCGATGCAGTTGTCATCACAGACCCTCCACGTTCTGGCATGAACCAGAAAGCGATTAAAAAGCTTCTTCAACTGATGCCAAAGGCAATCATCTACATCTCCTGCAACCCACAAGAACTTGCTAAAGAATTAAAATTTTTCAAAAAACATTACACTTTAGAGTCAATCTCTGTGTTTGACTTATTTCCACAGACTACGCACATAGAGGCAGTTGCTGAGCTGAGGAGAAGATAAATATAATTGCTATAAGCAAGGCTTTTATCAATTGATATTCTTAATAATCATTATCGCTGCTAGCACTGTAATTAGGCGCCTCTTCCGTAATAGTTACATCATGCGGATGGCTTTCTTTTAATCCAGCTTTAGTTATCTGGATAAATTCAACATTCCTTCTCATCTCATCGATTGTTGCTGCGCCAGAATAACCCATTGCGCTTCGTAAGCCACCAATTAATTGGTATACATTTTCGCTTAAAGTTCCTCTATATGGCACAACGCCTTCAATCCCTTCTGGAACTAATTTTCTGCTTTCAGTAACGTGCTTTTGCATGTACCTATCTTTACTTCCTTGCATCATAGCCCCAACTGAGCCCATGCCTCTATAAGATTTATATTTTCTGCCTTGATTAAAAACAACTCTACCTGGAGTTTCATCGCAGCCTGCAAACATGCTTCCAATCATTACTGCAGTTGCTCCTGCAGCTATAGCTTTTGCAACATCTCCTGAATATTTGATGCCGCCATCTGCGATTACAGAAACATTGCCTGCTGCTTTTACAACATCTTGGATGGCAGTAATCTGCGGAACACCAACTCCTGTAACAATTCTCGTTGTGCAGATCGCACCAGGTCCAATCCCTACCTTCAAAACATCAGCTCCTGCAGAAATTAGATCTTTAGCAGCCTGCGCAGTTGCAATATTGCCAGCAATTATAGGGATAGAAAATTTCTTTTTTATTTGCTTGATGGTTTCAATAACATTCTTTGAATGACCATGTGCAGAGTCAACTGTGATTATATCTACACCAGCTTTTACAAGAGCTTCTACTCTTTCTAAATCAAACACTCCAACTGCAGCTCCTACTCTTAGTTTCTTATCTTTATCCTTGCAAGCATTCGGAAAAGTCTCATTCTTTTCAATATCTTTTCTTGTGACGATTGCAACCAATCTATTTTGCTTGTCAACAATCAGTAAAGTGCCATGCCTGCTTTCTACCAATATTTCGTTTGCTTTATCAAGAGTGATGCCGGCTTGCGCAGTTATCAGCTCTTTCAATGGCTTCATCCTGTCTCTGACTTTCAGTTTTGCATGCTTTTGTATAGAATAATCATTGTCTGTTATCATGCCTACAAGAAAACCATTTTCGACAACAGGCAATCTTGAAATGCCGCTTGATTTTGAAACCTTATAATGCTCTTCAATCAGCTCATCTGGAGAGATGGTAAGCGGATCGATTATAAATCCATTCTCAAATCTTTTTACTTTTCTGACTTCATCTGCTTGCGCTTCAATTGACATGTTCTTATGGATCATGCCAATTCCTCCTTCTAATGCAAGTGCGATTGCCAACTTTGATTCTGTCACAGTATCCATAGCTGCGCTTAACAGAGGGATATTTAGAATAATATCTTTAGTAAGCTTTACTTTAGTGCTGACTTGGTTCGGAAGAACATTGCTTTTTCTAGGTACTAATAGAACATCGTCGAATGTCAACCCTAATCGCATTTTATCGCTCCAAGAAAAAAGCCCAAAAAACTCCAATTGCACTAACCAACTAATCTAAGTTGACTTTTCTTTTAGGGATAGTTGCAAGTATTATATAAATCTTGCGGTTTGTTGACGAGAAAATGCAGTAATAATTTGTTTTTTTATCAATTTAATAAATATCTCTTATCCATATCCCCATCTAATCAAGAAAGGCGCTAACTGCGAGATCATCAGCATATTAAACAGGCAGTTTGTAAACGCATAGCTCCATTGCTCTGCTCCTAGCATGTCAAACATCTTATGGTATATTATATAGCCAATTGTGTACAATAATGTCATCAATAATCCAACTGGCACAATATTCTCCAAAGATACAAATGAAGCGACTAATGCGATAGGTATGTATGCAAAAAATTCATACAGGAAATCAAGCTCCAGCTGGAATGTCAATAATCTTCCAACTATATTAGGGACTTTACCCATGATAAATCCAACCTGAAAGCCCTGCGCAGAAGCTAGCAATATCATTGCAGTGAATGCAAAATCCATTCCTAACATCCTGTAGAAAAACATCGGGACAAAACAGACAACTGCAATCATTGCAAATATCATAGCTATCCAGTTTGAGCCTAGATAATAATACATTATGCCTCCTATTGCTGCAGATATCACTAATTTTAAAAAGTGCTTCCATGCAAGAAATTTGACTCCTTGCTCAAGCATGAATGCAATAGGCAATCTAAACATATCAATGAAAATATTAGGCAATGAAACATTTCTTAACTTTGAGGCAAAGGATTTTTTGTAATAATTAGGCGCAATGATGTCATCAGGGTAATTCTTTCCAAATCGTTGGCTTTTCGCAAGACCAACTTTTGCGACATTCTCATAAGCTTCTGATAAGAAAGGATTTGCTCCGCCTGCAAAAACTACAGATGCATCACTAGACGCATTCAATATATTGCTGCGAGAATAATTTTGTTGAAGTGTATCCTTATTTATTATGCTATTATTCCTATTTATTAGATTATTATTGNNCTGTTACTGATAGTATTTATTGGCATATTCCAATTCGTTGTATTATTATTATTATTTATCAAATCTTTATCTTTAACTGCTTCAGGGATTACAGAACTATAAAATTCGTTTGCTCTCTTATCATTCACAGAAAAATCTTCAACACCGTTTTTGCTGTATGCGTTTATTCTACAACACCCCTAAGTTATCTCTATAAATCAAGATGATGTTTTAGTATTTAAATATATCTTTTTTGAAAATTTATAGAGAATAAAATTGAAATACAAATGGAAAAATAAAAAAATATAAAAGCAAACTTAGGGAAATAAAATATGACTTAAAAAAGCTCTTTCCCCAAGAATCTCTTCTCAAGGCTTGCTTTTTTTGCGCCGAATGCAAATGTTACCAAGAATGCGAGCCCGAATATAAGTGCTGCAATTCCCATGTTGACTGCAGGGTTCCATCCACCAACGGAAACATGGCCTAGATAATATGCAACTGCCATCATGATGACTCCAAAGAAAGATGCCAATCGTGTAAGGACACCAAATACTAATGCTGAACCTATCATAAGTTCAAATACTCCAGCGAACCAAATTAATGTCCCAAATACTGCAGGACCGCCAGGCATTCCCCAGAGTCCAAATATCTTTTGAAACCCAAGCAAAAAGAACAATGCTCCTATGCCTATGCGAAAAACCACATATAGATTGTCTGTTTTCTTATTTAAATATTTTTCAAAAATTCCTTGTTTCATACTGCTCACCTCATTAGTCTAATTTAAACCTTGCTGCAAATTTGCAACCTGCTGCTGTAAATATATACAGGTAATTCTTTGATTCAGGTATATAAGCTTTTCTGGTAAGAAATTGGAAAAATATCCATTTACAATCTATGCATCCTTAAACAGCTCAGCAACCTTCTCCTGCCCAATTGTCAGGACAAAATTTGCTAATTTAGGTCCGCGTGCTTTATTTATTAACACAGAATATGCAGCTGCAAAGAATTTTTTTACGTCTAATTGTTCTTGTTCACAGACTTTCCAGAAATGATTATGTAAATCTAGCTCTGCCCATCTTGTATTGTGCAAATCTTTTGCTAGCAGATGAAGGACTTTTCTTTGCTTGTCATTAAGCTGTTCAGCTAATTGTTTTTTCACATCATCATTAATTTCTTCTCTGACAATAAACTTATACTCGTCAGTTGCAAACCTCTCTAACCAGTTTTTTGCATCAGTGAAACGCTGCATTAGATAATGCCTATTAATCCCTGAGATATCATCAGGCAGATGACCGGACTTCTTCAATAAAGCAATCGCTCCTTCTTCATCTTTGCCAACCTGTATCACATTTGAAGCATAAGTAAGAGGAATCTGTATCGGAAATTTATCAGGAATCTTTCCTACATGGCTTAACTCATAGATTCTGTGCTGTTGTTTTCTTTCTTTTTCATCAATATTCTCTTCTTCTTTATCTGCATTAAAATATATCCTTTCGGTCTTATCATACCTATCAAAAAGCAATATTAAGTCGTTTCTGTTGAATGGATCAAAATCTACAACAGTATGTGGCCTTGACCTGATTAATAAGTATCTTACTATATATGCAGGCAAAATATCAGTAACTTCTGAGAATGCAATGCCCTGGCCTTTAGAGGTTGACATTTTCTTGCCGCCAATGTTAAAGAATTCGTATGCCTTTCCTGGCTCGTAGATTTTTGTAATAATATCTGAAATAATTTTACTTTTATTGTCAGTTATCTTTTTGTCTTTTTCTGATTTTACATTAATTTCTTCCACTACACTGACTTTGCTAGGCAGTGGAATAGGATAATTAAACACCTGGTCACAGATTCTTATGGCAACATCCCTTGAACCTCCTTTAGTAAAATGGTCTTTGCCAGCAACTTCATAGATGACTTTCTTAGTTGGCCATTTTGCTGCCCACTCAACTTTCCACGGGAATTTTCCATTGCCGTCAAATGGAGAAATCTCTCCTTCATGTCCGCAGCCAGTTGCCCAGTCTACATAAGTTGGCTCACACTTGTATTTGACAAGTTCTTTTTCTGCATCCCATGCATATGCTTTTGTTGTGCCTATTTTTCCGCATTTTTCGCAGATAGGATTGAAAGGGAATTTGTTGTAATCTTTTTTGTTTATCTCTTCATAGATTGCTTTTATCTTTGGAATATTATTAAGTGCTGTTCTTATTGTGTCATTGAACAAGCCAGAATCATATGCATCGCCTGTGCTTTCTATCTCTGCCTGAATGCCAAATTCTTCAAATTTCTCTACGCATTGCAAAAAGTAATATTGTCCAAAATTTTCATATCCTTTAACTGGAGAAGGTATGTCACGAAATGGAGCTCCGAGATATTTTTCAAATTCAGGAGGGAGATCTGAGTTCATTTTATCAAATGGATCAATATCGTCGCTGCTAAGAATAAAACGAGCTTTAACTCCCTGGTCTCTTAATGCTTTTGCAATTGCATCATGTATGACCCAGCCGCGACCAGAGCCGATATGTATCTTGCCAGAAGGCGTTTTCTCATCATAAATAATATAACCCTGCTGTTTTACCTGTTTTTTTAGCAAAGGGGTATTTTCAACGCGCTCAATTATCTCTCTAGCTGTCTGATCTGCCCAGAACATGGATGTATCTTCTTCATCTATTTTTTCAAGCTCTTTCGCAAGTCTGGCTTGTTTTCTAGCTTCATCTATCTGCTTTTTCTCTTCACTTGAAGCATCTGACCTAATTCTTTCTTTTTCTGCCATAAAGATTACGTTATAATAGAGGTTTAATAAAGTTTTTGGTAAATCTTAAATAGTATTTGATCCTAATTGAATAATAACTAGTTAACATTATCTTTAGGTGCTTATTATGTTCATCAAACACTCATCAAAAATAAAACCAGTAGTTATACCAGATGCAGGGATAAAAGATACCTCAATGAAGATCCTTACTGCAGGCAAAGGAAATTACATATTACGTAAATTTACAGTTAAAAAAAATGGACATACTCCCTTACATAAACATTCTTGGGAGCATGAGGTCTATGTTACTCAAGGAAATGGCTTGCTGCAATATAAAAAAGGAAAAAAGCTTTTCAACTCAAAACTAACTGCTGGGACAGTAGTATACATCAAACCGTTTGAGATGCATCAATTTCTGAACAACAATAAAAAAGACTTTGAGTTTCTCTGCATAGTGCCTGGAAAGAAATAGGCTAAAATTAAGTAAAGTACCCAAGAACCTTATGGCTTATCTTTTGTGGATTCTTTTAGGTTATAAATTGAACACCAAAGAAGATTCAATGCTACGCTTCTGCCACCATTACTGTCTTGTTGAGCTCCACTATCCCTTCTTTTAATCTGACGTTGAGCTTCATCTAAAATAGGCATATATTTAGCTAATCTTTTAGTCGCTTTAGTTTCTAACTTAGATTCATATGTAGCAAGATTTGGATGTGTCTTATTATCATATCCCCTATCAGCTACTAGATATTCTCTTATTGCTACATACATTAATGTCCTGAAATTTTGCATATCTGTATTTTTCTTCAAGAAACCTCTTGCACCTAAATCTCTTACTATCACTTCAACATACAAAACAATGCCTAATTCAGACATAGGGTATATTTCTGTTAAAGTATCTCGTGCTTTTCTTAATGCATCTGGTATCTCAGCATATGCAATCTCATATCTAAAAGATTTATCAGAATCAAAATGTGCTCTAACTTTTCCTATATCATAATTATGGCTTGCTAAGATCTGATCTAAATTAAGAGCGTTTGAATCAGACAATGACCTCGCTCCATGAGAACTTCTTAAACTAGGATGAGAACCTCTGCCCTCACTTTCTTCTTCAGGAGAAATTAAAGTACCTGTTATAGGACTACGTAGCCTTCCTAATTTTGCAACTCTGCTCATATTATTACCTTTTATCGGTTATTATTATAATTATCCAAGAAATTGCAATTTATTTATAAATATGATGACACAAAATAAACAAGAAAAACAATACTGCCTATAATTATCTAATTGCAAAGATTGAATTCCAAACCTCTTCCACTTGTTTCCTAGTATTCTCCAAGGTGCCATTATTATCAACAACAAAATGAGCTTTTGCCTCTAATGCAGATTCATCCATCTGCGCATCAAGAATCTTATTGATTTCCTCTTCGCTGACGTTTAATATATTATCTTTACTATTTGGTCTATTATTATTATTATTATTATTATCATCCCTCATATTTAATCTCTCATGCTGCCGTTTGCATACCACAACAATAAGCTTATCAATCAACCCCAATAATCCCAGCTCAATCAATATAGCTGCCTCAATTATAACGACAGAATGTTTTGTGTCAAATCTCCTTAATTCCAGCTCAACTTCACTTAACATTCTTGGGTGCAATATGCTTTCTAACTTTTTCAGTTTAGTTTTATCGTCAAAAACTATTTCTCTCAATATCTCTCTGTCTATCTTCAAATCATAATCAAGTATATCACTTCCAAACTCTTCAAGAACTTCCTTGTAGCATTCTCCGTTAAGCACATTATGGCCAATTTTGTCTACATCAATAATATTTACATTCATATCTTTAATTCTATTGTTATCTAATTCTTTAAACATCTTTACAACAGTTGATTTACCACTTCCAAAATTTCCTGTCAGGCCAATGATCATAAATTAATTATATCAGAACACTATATAAAATTTGTTTGGTTTGTAATACTATTTCTCCAATTTTCCATTTCACGACTCAAAAGAGAAACCTTTATAAACAATAATGAAAATCCAAGGAGTATTATATATAGGGAACTATGAAGAACAGCTAGTGATGGCTTGTTTATAGTATGTGCAGCTATGTATAAGATTGTTTATGTGCGAAAAGCATATAAATACNNGACCATGGAAAATCAACAACTGTAGGTAGATTACTATACGATTCAGGTAATGTAGATGAACAAGCTATGAGAAAGCTAAAAGAGAAAGCTGAACAATTAGGTAAAGGTGGATTTGAATTTGCATTCGTCATGGATAACTTAAAGGAAGAGCAGGAAAGAGGAGTCACAATTGACTTGTCTCATAAGAAGTTTGATACTGCAAAGTATTACTTCACAATTATAGATGCTCCAGGACACAGAGACTTTGTTAAAAATATGATTACAGGCGCATCACAAGCTGATGCTGGTGTTCTAGTTGTTTCTGCTAACCCAGGAGATGGTGTACAAGCTCAGACAAAAGAGCATGTATTCTTAGCAAGAACTCTTGGTGTCGGACAATTAATAGTTGCTGTCAACAAGATGGACATGGCAAAATACGACCAAAAGAGATTTGAAGCAGTAAAAGCAGAAGTTACTATGTTGTTAAAAAGCGTAGGATTTAAACCTGATTTAGTTACATTTGTCCCTGTTGCTTCACTGCACGGAGAAAATATAGTTAAGAAATCTGCAAACATGCCATGGTATGCAGGCACAACTTTGCTTGAAACGCTTGATACATTGAAAGAGCCAGAAAAGCCAGTCAATCTGCCATTAAGATTACCTATCCAGGACGTATATAATATTACTGGTATAGGGGTTGTTCCAGTCGGCAGAGTTGAAACAGGCAGAATGAAATTGGGAGATAAAATCATTGTAATGCCAGCAAGAGACGGTAAAGGTATCCAAGGAGAAGTCAAGACAATCGAAATGCATCACGAACAGATGACTGAAGCTGAGCCAGGAGACAACATAGGATTCAACGTTAGAGGCATAGGCAAAAAAGACATTGCAAGAGGCGATGTACTTGGTCATCTAGACAGTGTTCCAACTGTAGCAACAGAATTCACTGCGCAGATAATCGTATTGAACCATCCTAGTGTCATAACAATCGGTTATACACCAGTGTTCCACATCCACACTGCACAGGTAGCTTGCACAGTTACTGAAATTGTCAGAAAGCTAAACCCTGCAACAGGCGAAACATTAGCTGAGAAACCAGACTTCATCAAGAATGGAGACGCAGCTATAATCAAAATAAAGCCTACTGCTCCATTAGCAATCGAGAAGCAGAAAGATATCCCACAGATGGCAAGATTCGCTATCAGGGATTCAGGAAGCACAGTTGCAGCAGGAATGTGCATTGACCTAGTTAAGAAAGTTTAAACATTTTTTTTATTAAAATTATTTTTTTGTTACAATACATTTTTAAACAAACCAAAAAATCATGGTAAACTGAGTTTATCATGACGCAGAACATCAACTTTACCTTACACTAACGGGGTGGGGAATGTTTTTACAGATTTTTCGCAAAAATCTGAGGTAGAGAAAAAATGCAAAAAGCAAGAATAAAGCTAGCAAGCACTGAAATCGATAAGATCAACAAGACTTGTCAGTTCATCAAGGATATTGCTGAAAAGACAGGTGTTGAAATGCACGGTCCTATTCCATTGCCTACCAAAAGACTCAAGCTTAATACAAGGCGCGGCCCATGCGGAGAAGGCTCTGCTACATGGGAAAGATTTGAGATGAGGATTCATAAGCGATTGATTGATCTTGGTCTTGATGAAAGAGCTTTAAGACTGGTCATGAGAGTTCCTATCCCAGAAGGACTTAATATTGAGATTGAGATGATTGAGTAATTCTAAAATTTATAATCAACCTCAACTAATTCTTTCAGATTAACACCAAATTTTAAGTTTTATGACAAAAATTATAACAACATATTAATATCCTTATCACAAAACTATTATATTCACGGGTCGATGATCTAGCGGTTATGATGCAACCTTCACAAGGTTGATGTCGCCAGTTCGAAATGCGATTAAAATTGCTGCGAAAGCCTGGCTCGACCCATTTTTTATCTTCTGCTTTTAGGTGTCCAATATACGCCTTCGTTTAATGTAGCTATCAATAAGCCATCATTCATATTCTTTCTGATAGAAAATACCTGTGGACGAGTTTTGACCGCTTCACTCAAATTTACGCCAAGAGTCTTTCTTCGTGATTTTAAGTTTTTATCGTATCCGCCTCCTGATTGCTCTTCACCATCTTGGTTGTACCATGATCTGGCTTCAACATGTGTTGTAGCTTGCTCAAAATGGACAGAAGCAACTACACCATCTCCTGCATAGTATACTTTGCCATAATATGTCCTGTGCAAAAACAGCTCAGATTCTTTTACTATAATAATACCATTGCCTCTTTTTACATCATTATTTAAATAACCTGCACCAGGGACAAGTGCATATAATACATGTACATTTTGGCTTGTTGCATCCCTTAATTTATCTTCAATAGAAGCTGCTGATACTACAGTATGCTAGACTTCAACTGCTACTTCAAGGCCTGTGCCAAGCCTGAAAAATACATCGTATCTCCTCTCATCTTTGGTATGCTCTACATCATCAAATGTCATGCCAGGATTATGCTCCTTAAGAAGCTTCTACATGAATAGCTTGGTTTCTTCATGTTCTCTTGTTTCATTTGAGAAATCGCAATTAGGATTTGCTGCATAATGTGCAAAATGTGCAATCCTTATCTCTCCATGCTTGTAAATCAATCTTTCTCCGCATTCCTGACAGCTGAGGTTACCAGAACTAGATGCTAGCCTTAAATCTAATTCTGGCAGAGTATCTATCCTTACAATAGTTTTATCCAATATCGCTTTTAGGCTCATATACCTAATATATCCATGGGTATTTTAAAATTTTTAGGTATAGGTTTATATAGAAATAATATTTTTATCTTTATGCATGGTAAATAAATACTTGACAAGCTTTGACAGATGTAAGATATATTATAGGATAAGCAAAGCTGATAGTAAATCAATAGGCGACAGAAAATCAACAAATAACCGTAAATCAAGAACTAACCCAAAAAAATTATTCTTGGTATTTCTCCATGGCTGGCCGCATAACCACACTGTCTGGAACAAAGAGCTCAGGTTTTTTGAAAAATTAGGCTATTCGACAATTGCTGTTGATTTAAGAGGTCACGGTAAATCTGATAAACCAGAAAGATTAGAGGATTATAGTTTTGATAAGTTTGCTAAGGACATTAATTTAATCATAAAAAAAGAAAAAATCTCTAAGTTTGCATTGATCGGCCATTCTTTTGGCGGCATGATAGCATTGTCTTACTACAGCTTGTATCCTGCAAACATAAAGTCATTGGTTCTTTTAGATACTATCTACGAAAATCCGTTGAAGCATGCGACATTCTTAAAATATTTCAAGCTTACAACATTTACTGAAGGATTGCTTAAGTTTATACTCTCTAACGAAAAAATCCAGAAAACTCATTTTGCGTATGTTAACTTTTCTAAATTTAAAGACCATAGTGATTTCTATTATTGGATCAAAGGCGCAGAAACAACACCCATTAAAAGTGTATTGTCCTGTATGGAACAGATGATAAGATTTGATAGGACAGATGTTCTGCGAAAAATAAATATCCCTACTCTAATCTTAGAAGGTGAAAAAGATACGAAAACAAGCCTTAATGATGTCAAAGCAATGGCAAAAATGATAAAAACTTCAACACTTAGGGTTATTCCAGGTGCAACCCATGATACAAATATAAGAAATACCTGTATAGTAGAATCTGAGATATCAACTTTTCTTGATGGAATTAACTGAAACATGGTATTTTTTCATAAATAATTTAAAGAATAAGCACTATTTCTTGTAAATGAGATGATATTTATCATTATTGTGTAGTTAGTTATTTATTATATGTCAGTTATTATGTAACAATAGGTGGTTTAACATGTTCAAGTTTCTAAAAAGCATATTTGTGACAAAGGAAATAACNNTCTGAGCTTGCTTCTGCGCAGATAGATGATGAAGAGAAGGTTGAAGCAAGAGTCAAGCAGATAGTGCTTTCCCAGCGTACTAATTTTATCCGCGCAATGACTGTCTTTACAAGAGATTTTGGGAGCAAAGTTCCTAAAGATTTTACATATAACTCTGCGCTATCATTCTGCAATGAAGCAAATATTGAGCTTGATAATCTCAGCAAAAGCACTATAAAGAGCTTTTACACTGCGCAGCATCTGTTCCATACTTATGTCGAGAGGATTGGAAAAAGCATTGCTAACCTTTCAGGTTATGTAAATAAGGTAAGGAATGAGTTAAAAGCTAAGGAAGCTGAAAAATTATCTGCATTAAAGACCAACATCCAGGATCTGCTTGAGAAAAACGCGTCTAAAGACAAGCTGATTGCAGCTCTAACACAAAAACAGTTGGAGCTTCAGGATCTTGAAAAGCAAAAACTGCAGGTTGAAAACAAGCTTGTCGATTTGCAAAAAAGCAAGGTCTATAATGATTATCTGCGCTGCAATGATGAGACAGAATTTGCGAAAAAAAATCTTGCTGCTGCTCAAGATGAGATAACCTCTTTTTTTGAGCCGTTGACAAGGGCATTCAAGAAATTCGCGCATATTACAGTTATCGAGCAGAAACTGATCGCAAAATATGCTGAAAGCCCGATAGATGCATTGAAAGAGGATGCCAGCAATACAAATTCTAAATTTAAGATACTCAGCGTATTAGAGAATCTTGAAAAGAACATAACTGCAGGCAGCGTTGAACTGAAAGACAAAGAAAAGGAGAAAGCCCTTGCCAGGATAAAAGAGATGAACAAGGAAACTCTTAAATACAAGCTAGAGAGATTAGANNTTGCTTCTGTGAGCAATAAGCTAAAGCTTGCTCAAGATGAGCTTATTGTATTAGAAAGAAGAAAAGATATAAACTATGAGGAATTGCAGCAACAGATCGTTGATGATGTGAGAGATGTGCTTAGTATCGAGTTGACTGTATTATGATAAATTGAGCTTTTGAGACAAAACAATGGCAATCGCAAAACAGATCCCAGACGAGATGAAAAGATACGCAAAACAGTTTGACATAGATGTTACTCAAACTTTAGCTGATAACTCAATTGCAAACATAGATGGAAATATATTTCTGACAAACAGAGATTCACTGGAGATTGCTGAAGAGATTATGAAGAGAAGCAATGAAAGCCCTTATGCCATCGGTACATTTTTAGGTAATATTAACACTGGAAAATCTAATCCTAATTCCAGCACTACAAATTCATCTAAACAATTTATCCCTTCTCCAGCTTTTCCAGACTTGCTTTCAGAAAAAACACAAAAGAAAGTTAACATAAACTCAAAAGCAGAATGGCTCTTCCTGTGTGGGAGAGATGTATTTGAAACCTCTATGATGAAGAATAATTCTGGATTAAGCAGCTCTGAATTAAAACCTGGCAATCTAGTCCTTGTGCAAAATGAGAAGGATGAAAATTTAGGGGTTGGCAGGGTAGGAGAAAAGATGGTAAAGAATCTGCTGGATAAAGGGAGTTATCTGAGGGACGAGAGGTAAGTATGTTTGTATAGATTTTTTAATTTTCCTCTAACATCTCATTGCTTTATATCTTTTCATCAAAAACTTATTTTTAAGGACAGAATCCTCAATTCAATCTATCTTCTAAAACATATATAAAAATTTATCTTGGCTGAGAGTTTAATCCACTGTAATCTAATAGTGTATTCCTTGTTAATCCTTCTAATGGTGTTGGAGATTTATTTATGACTGCTATCTCTCGATAATTTGGCATAAACCATACATCTACTGCCTTTCCTTTTCGCATATCTGCATCTGATAATGCTATTCTAACTCTATATGGGTTTGTAGTAGAAGGTTCTAAAACAAAATCTAAGTCTCTGAGTCTTTGCTTTGCGGATTTAGCAACTGATATGTATGATAAAATAATACTTCTTGCATTGCCTAATCCAAATGCATCTATTTCACCAGAAGACATATATTTGCCATCAGGTAAAACAACTGATTCATTGCTAAATCTAACTCTAATATATTCTCCAGCATTTAAATCGTCAGTTGAAAGCGCTAAATAAATCTCATCTTGGTAAGTGTCATCTATTCTAGATACTAAACCTATATCATTTAATATCTCTTTTCTTACTTTTTTTATCTCTCTTAGAAGTCCTGAAATTAGATCTCTAGTTAATCTCTCAATTGGTATATTCTTGTAAGTACTTGACATAATACTGCCTGAAGCAGATAGGTGAGGCAAATCTATACCATCATAATGACTATTAAAACCTGTAACTAATCTATTTCCTTTAGCTAATTCTTCCTCAGATTCTGCAATTTCTATATACGGTGAAAGTGGATTATCACCAAATCTAACAGCATAACCTAAATTAGACAATATTCTTCTTGCTAATCTGGCATTTTGTTTAGAATCTTCAGTTTGCTGTGCCTGTGCAGATCCAGCACCTGTTAAAATAGGTACTGGTGTTAATGCTAGAATTGTTGCTAACGTTCCTATTCCAAAAGTTGTTAGATTTGACCTTGACATAACTCTTCAAGAAACCATATTTCTATTTAAATATTTCGCATTTTTAACCACTTTTACATGATAAAATCAGTATTTTCAATCCAAACTTTTTTATATCTCCTATCTATTACACAGTTCTATTAGGGTGAGGTGAATCTTATGGGGAAAAAATCAAGGAACATATTAAAACTATTTTCGGCAATATTAGTTCTGTCTTTATTGTTTATTGCAGCATGCACTAGTGCACCAGAAACTTCTTCTGTAGTTCCAGCATCTTCTGGCGAAGAAATTCCTATTTCAGCTAACATGCCTGTGTCAGGTTCTGAGGTCAAAGAGGCAGTTGTTGTACCATCTGTGGATCAGACTAACTCAGAAGATGAAATCAAACAAGAATCAACTGCCTCAAGTGAAGAATCTAGTTCTGCTGTAAAAGAGATTACAATGTCAGCAAAAGCATGGGCTTTTGAGCCAAGCACAATTGAGCTTAACAAAGGCGATAAAGTCAAATTAACTGTGACTGCAACAGATGTCAAGCATGGAATAAGTATCTGGGGAATAAA